>JADGAU010000293.1 GCA_015231865.1 Gammaproteobacteria bacterium
ATATACACGTTCTTGATAGTAATTAGAACCTTCAATATCTATAGATTCAATTTTATAACCCGTTTCACTTAATATTTTGGCTTGAACGCCTGTTCCTCCACCAACTTCAAGAATTTTCGAACTCTTATCTAGGTTATTAATAAAATAATTCAGTTCGTATTCTCTAATGGTATTTAAAAATTGTGTGTTAAACATAGTTTCTGCCAATTTTTTTTAGTTGACGACGATTAAATAACAAATAAAGCTCTATCAGTTTAGTTGTTTCTTAACCACTCTTCCATTATCAATAAAGGCCATAATTGATAGATAGAAAAATAATTTTTATCCGACTGTCTTAATATAAATTGTTTTAAAGCATCAGGAGCAAGATATTTCATTAGTTGACTATCATTACTGATTATAATGTTATTAGCTAAATCTAAAACCTCATTGTGTGACCATGCATTGGCTGGTAATCCAAAACCTAGTTTAGGTCTATTCATCCACTGTTCAGGCAAATATTTGGAGGCAATTTTTTTTAGAATTAGTTTTGTTTCATTAGGTGGGCTCCATAAATGTTCTGTATTTAATTGTTGAGATAATTTAGATATATTTTCATCAAGTAATGGGCATCTGACTTCAAGCGATGCTTGCATACTCATTCTATCAACTTTGGCAAGAACCGCTCCTGGTAAGTAGCTATGAACATCAATATTTCTCATTCTATGAATTAAAGGTACTGATTTATCATTTAATTGACTTTCCCAGTTTTCCAATAGTAACTTTGTAAAATCCGGAATTTCTCCCATCAAATATTTAACTTGTTCAGGTTGGAAAATTAACCATCTTGATGATAGATAAGCAGAAGCAGGAGTCCAAAATTTTTTTAAGTGTAGCGAACGTAATATTCTGAACTGCCAATTGGCTGCTTCGTTTAATGTATCTCGATATCTCCCATATCCACCAAACATTTCATCCCCACCATCACCGGATACTGCAACTTTGATATGTTGTGATGCATATTGAGACAATAATAAAGTAGGAAGACAGCTTGAATCTCCATTGGGTTCATCTAGTCTGTGTGCTATTTCTCTGACTAGCGATACTGCATCAGGTTTTAATATCTTTTCATGATGATCTGTCCCGAGATAGTTTGCAATTTCTCTTGCAGCATGATGTTCAGAGACTTTAACACCTTCAAAACCAATAGTGAAAGTGCTTAGTTTTTTTCCTAGTATGTTAGAAGCAATTGCTGTAACTAATGCAGAATCAACACCACCAGAAAGAAAAGCCCCAAGTGGAACATCCGCTACAAGTCTCTTTTCCACTGCATCAACAATAATTTCTTCAAGTTTTTTACTTGTCTGTACAAAATTTTCGCTTATATTAGATTCTTTAGCTTTATAATTTTCATAAGCAGTTACTCTAAAGGTAGGTTTGCCCTTTGAGAAATCAGCCTCAAGAAAATGTCCCGGAGGTAGCTTTTTAGCGCCAGAAAATATCGTTTTGGGTGCTTGCACATATTGCAATAATAAATAGGATGATAAAGCATCTCTATCTATGGTTTTATCAAAGTCTGGTATTGCCTTAAGTGCTTTCAATTCAGAAGAAAAAGCAAACCAGCCATCGCCTTCTGAATAATATAAAGGTTTTTTGCCAAATGGATCACGGGCAAGAATTAATCTTCTAGTTTCAGGTTGCCAGGCTGCAAATGCAAACATCCCATCTAACTGCTTAACTATATTTCCATCCATGTTCTCAAATAAATGAGGTAAAACTTCAGAATCACTATGTGATTTAAAAACATGCCCTGCTGAAGTGAGCTTTTCTCTTAAGCGTTTATAATTATATATTTCGCCATTAAAAGTTACCCATATTGATTCATCTTCATTTGACATGGGCTGACGGCCTTCTTTTGTCAAGTCAATTATCGATAAGCGGCGATGGGCTAGAGCACAAAATGCATTATCATCGATCCATAACCCAGCATCATCAGGCCCACGATGTATCATCATATCGCTCATTGACAGCAAATGAAGACTTAACATATTTTTAGTAAATCTATTCCCCCAATTAATTATTCCTGAAATTCCACACATTTTTATTGTTAATATTAGTTAATAGTTTATTTCATCGTATGAGTAAATTTGTATTGATGATTAAAGAAAAGATCTAATCACAATTAAGACGCTTTAAATATTTTTGAAAAAATCTAGATATCTTATTATAGAAT
>JADGAU010000294.1 GCA_015231865.1 Gammaproteobacteria bacterium
GATGACCATGACGTGGATATATTATCAAAATATCTGACCTCAAAAACCTTAAACGCCGGTGGTATTGTCTGTAAAGAGGGTCAACACGCCAGTTTTTTATGTTTTGTTACTTTTGGTGAACTGGAAGTACTCAAAACAATTGATAACAAGGAAGTCTGTATAGCAAACATCAATGAAGGTGGTACGCTTGGAGAGATGGCTTTAATAGATGGTTTGACGCGTTCTGCTACCGTACGAGCAATTTTTGACACCGTCGTGTTAATCCTAACCAGAAAAGATTTTGATATACTATTAGAAGAGTATCCGAAAATTGGCATTAAGATACTAAAAGGTATTGCCCGTGGTATGAGTTTTAACCTCAGACAAGCATCTGCTCAAATTACCGCATTTATGACCATGAGCCAATAAAATTAACTTAAGAAATGTCATTTTCCATAAGGAGTAAACTAGCAAAATTTCAGTTTAATAATTCGATACTTTAACTACAACTTCAAATGCTGCTTCATGTACTTTTATTCATTGAAATGACTTAATCTTAAAAGTAAAATATTCTATAATAGTTAGGGCCTGTTGAATCAACAGGCCCTAGAATTTAAAATAAATGTACCAATGTTTCTATTATAACCTTTCAATAATTACCTAAGAACGTGAATATTAATATACCTATACCACAAGAAAAAAAGTTAAACGTAATAGTTCGATTAGAACCTAGTTGTCTTGGTCCAGATGGAATTAATCAAGTCGAAAAGTTTTGTAATATTGCGCAAAAAGAAATAAACACAATTGATTCAGATTTTATTAATTGGAATATAATTCCAAGGTATGATAAATCCTTGCCAGAAATACAGTATAAAGCCATAAATAAAATAATAACGCACAATCAAGCTGAAAAATACTTGAAAATATTTGATAAAAGTCTAGATGAATTTGAAAAGCACTTTAACAATAAACTTACTGTCATCATTAATCAATATCTTGGTTACTAAATGCTGATGTCTTTATTGCGCTAATATTTAAAATAAAAACACTTTATCAATATCTTTTGACCTTAAGCAGAGATTTTGGTCACAATATAATTATTATTTGATGCTAGAAAACTGTAATTAAAAATGTTTGAAAAGGCTCTGGTACTCAGTGCAAACGTACGAAAAGCTCATAAAAAACCGTCCATTAGTGGCTGAATGAGTTTGTCAGTATAAGCAGGCTCAAGAGTGGTGTTTAGCTTTAATGCTTTTGTAGAATGTTTTTTCATTGCGCAAAGTATTTAAAGCAATATGACGAAGTACCGTTAAATTTTCAGCTGCATTATCTTATCTAATTCTACTTTCATCTTCTCTAAATGTCATATCTAATATCTAGTGTAGGGTAATATTTTTTTGTTAAAGCCGGAGTGGTTTTTAAAAATCTATACTTTGTCTCTTGGTGCCTGGGGCGAAGCTTTAATTCAGAAATTAGTGAGATTGTTGGTGGAACTTAATTTGATCTCAGAAGCAATGGTTGAAGATAGCGTGACTTTTACCTATTTATCTGTTTGGAAATGAATTGAATTTAATATTAATCATCTTACTATTTTTACTATCTGGTGCAGTATTAGCTGAGCCAGAAGAAAACACTCGACAATGTAATAGCTTGTTAGATATTGATAATACAACACTATTTTATTTTAAAAAACTTCGAGAAAAATATTTGCTGACACCATATGTTGGCAAGAATATCGCTAAGATTATTATTAAGTCACTGCCCATCTTCGATACCAGTAATCCCAAAGAAGATTATTGGTTGTATGGCCTGGTAAATCGTTTGCATTCAGATACCTATGAAAGTGTTATTCGTCAGCAATTACTGCTCAAATCAGGAAGCCTTATTAATATCAGGGAAGTAGCTGAATCAGAACGTATTTTACGTAACTCCAGTTCATTGATTGACGCGGTGATTATTCCCTTCGCAGAATGTAATGATGGAATTGATCTTTTGGTACTTACCAGAGATGTATGGACTCTTTACCCTAAGCTTTCCTTTGGCAGATCCGGGGGAAGAAACAAAACCAGTGCTGCTATTATAGATAAAAATGTCCTGGGCTCTGGAAAAGAGATTTCTGTGGACTATAAAACAGAGGCTCAAAGGAATACTTTGAGCATGAACTTTCTAGATAAACATATTTTAGGTAGTCGCTGGCAGTTAAAAACACAATATTCTGTCAATAATGATG
>JADGAU010000295.1 GCA_015231865.1 Gammaproteobacteria bacterium
AGGGCATTACAAAACAACAATCAAACTCAAGGAAACTCAAATGAAACGGTTAACAACGATATTTATAAGTTTTTTTCTCATGTTTAATGTGGTTAATGCAACAGCAGGTGGAGGTCATTACCATGGCCCTATGGGTAAAGCGGATGCAGCATGGACAGCGAAAAGGGTTGTAAGCGGTCTAGTTCGACAGAAAAACCTTGAACAGAGTTGGGCAAAAAGCCCAATGCAATCTATTAAAAAAGTTCGAGTCGAAGGGGATCTAGTCTGGCTGGCTAAATTTACCAACAGTCAGGTAACTATGCCCGGCAAACAGAACCTGGATGTTTTGTTGACTCTGACAGGAAGTTTTATTAAAGCGGACTACACTGGCAAATAATAATCAGGGTTCCCAGGGGGGTTCTTCTGGGAACCCACATCTTTTTCCCCAATTTCCTAGGGATGCATGCGAATGAAGAAAATACTGCTGTTGAACTGTTTTATTGCCATACTGCTGCTCTCCGGCTGTTCCGATTTGTTCGACAGTCCCAAAGTTGGAAATTCGGATTCAAACAATCTGACCATTGGGCAAAAAGAAAGCCCACAGCGTAGCTGGCTTGAACGGATTTTTTGGGAAGATCCAGATACAACACAACCATCTCACAGCCATTCGCATTGATTTAAGTGAGACCGGTATTAATCATCGAGACCAATACCAATGTACCTTTACGCTCGATATTTACAACAGATTATCACGATTAAACTATGAGTATTACACCTGGAAAAAAGCCAGATCACGAATCATTATTTAGAAATACCGTCTATTTAAAGCTCTTTTCTGCCCAGATTATTGCATCTTCGGATACGGGGCTTTAATTTTATTCACATCAATTTGTTTGTAAAGGAGATTATGTACTGTAAATGTGTTACCCTTATCTTCTTCTCCTAAATATGTTCCTTTTCCAGTCTTTGAGCCATCAGGTAAGCCAATGACATGATAATCCCCATATTCATCTGAAATTAAGCTATTTGTAAATTCAGGCAACTCATCAGAATTATATTCAACAGTTTCTGTCGCTAGAGGAGTGTTATATATTTCGTCATCAGAACTATTATTCACTGCATTTGATTGTGATTGATCGCTCTTATTTAATACAGTTCTGTTTTTTGAATTTGACTTTCTACGGATACCGCCATGTTTTATAACACCAATTTCTGTATAATCATCATTATGTATATTATCGTATTCAATATCAACCGTTATTGTCTCACCATGAATATTTTGTAATGGTGTTAAAGTAGCAATCAGCCATATACTAAGTTTAACTTTCATATTCATAATACACCTTCATGATCCTATACAAAGTTATCAAAAAAATTAATCTTCATTGCTAAGAATTCTCAAGGCTCAATCTAGTTTCTTCTATAACTCTTTTCCAGTCAAAACCAGTATATTCACTCACAAGTTGAAATACACTATAGGCGACAAGAATTTGAACGGCAGACTGAATACCATACTTTTCATTTATGGACCCATTAATATTGATGCCGTTACCATAAACTACAAAGCTAAATTTGTTTTTATTTGTTTTTTTTATGACATCAATTTGGTTTGAAACACTTGCCTTGCTTAATTGAAATCCTTTTTCATTCAGTAAAGATAACGTTAATCCGGCTGTTAATTTCTCTGTTTCAGACCCTCTTGTATAGTCAATGTCTGTTTCACCTGTTCCTTTTCCTATGAGACCAAGGATTCGCCAAGTATCACTTACTGAGCGGGTTGAATCAAAGGTAGTGAGAGCACCAATCAATTGATTAGGTTTCCAAATAATTGGATTTCCGTTAACAACAATTTGGCGAGTAGATTTACATAGACGACAAACTACAAACTTGGTTTTGTCAGATATCTTTGAAAGATAATGATTAACTAAGTATGAAAATTCACTGGGTAGGTTTTTAGCGTTGGAGATATTTTTAATTCCTTTAACGTTAATAAAGTATATTTTCGTATTATCTTGAATGTGTTTTTCTAATCTTTCATAGGCAGCATCAATTATTTTATCGTCAAAGCTATATGATGAAGATAGATTAAGATCGTTTTCAGGGTTGGGTTCATTATTTTTGCTGCAACCATATAAAAATACAATAGAAATTAAGACTACAATTAATCTATTTGCTGTTGATATCATCACCATCAATCCTTATATTAATATTTTCAAT
>JADGAU010000296.1 GCA_015231865.1 Gammaproteobacteria bacterium
ATTTGTAAATCCTTAGATATTTCCTGAGCTCTATATAAACGGTAGTTTTGTAATTTGTTAATACCATCAATTAGCTGCTGATTATCCGGTTCAATGTTTAAACCAACAATATGTATGGTTTTATTATACCAGCTAACGGAAAATTCAATGCCATTTATCAGTTTAATATTATGACCTTTTGCGGCATTGCCAGCTTCTTGCAAACCTTCAACCGTATCATGATCAGTAATTGATAAATAATCAATATTTTTAGCAACAGCCAACTGAACAAGTTCAGTTGGTGATAAACTTCCATCGGATGCAGTAGAGTGACAATGTAAATCATATAACATAGGGTGAATTTTAACGTATTTAGCGCTATAAAACCTATTTTTTATTATTAAATGATGTAGAATATTCTTTTTAATTTTTATTGATATAGACTTATGCAAAATTTTATTTATGAATTCCTGCCAATAGCTCTATTTTTTGGTGTATATAAATATACTGGAAATATCTACGACGCAACTCTGACTTTAATCATCGTCAGCTTATTACAAGTTTCTTATGAATATATTAAGTTTAAAAAAGTACAAAAATCCAGATTAATTGGCACAGCATTGATTTTAGTCTTGGGTGGTGCCACAGTATTATTTCATGATGACTTATTTATTAAATGGAAAGTTACTGTTATCAACTGGTTATTTTCTCTAATATTATTTGCCAGTTATTTTATAGGCAAGAAAACAATTATTGAACGAATGATGGGTAGTGTTATTGAGTTACCTAAAGCTGTCTGGTCTAAACTCAATGCTTACTGGATTGCTTTTTTCTTTATCAGCGGACTGTTAAATATTTATTTCGCTTTTTACTATGGATTGGATTTACCTGTAGAAGTTAGAACCGATATGTGGGTTAACTTTAAGTTTTATGGCTTAATGGGACTGACATTTGTATTTATGATAGCTCAAATATTTATTATTCAAAAATACATACCTAAAGAAGATATTATTCAAAACCAATCATCAAAAGAAAATCAGTGAGAAAAGTGTATGCTATATTTTATTAACGCGCAAGATGTTGAAAATTCACTTAATAAAAGAGCCAAAGTAAGACCAGAACATATAAAACGATTAGAGCAAATGCAAAGCGAAGGTCGTTTAATTATGGCAGGACCTTTACCTAACATTGATAGTGAAACCCCAGGAGATGCAGGGTTCTCAGGCAGTATTATTATTGCAGAATTTGATAACCTAGAGGCGGCAAAAGCCTGGGCAAATGATGATCCCTATGTCCATGGTGGCGTCTATGATAAAGTTGAAGTTAAACCCTTTAAAAAAGTGTTTCCTTCATAATTCTCAATTCTTTAGAACTTATTTTAAATAGACTTGTCTTAAAACAGAACAATTTAATTAAAAGGAATATAAATGTTAAATCTTAAAAAAAATATCATGCTACCAGCTCTATTAATGGGGATCTCTTTACCTGTCTGGTCGATCGATAAAACTGTCGTTGCAACTATTAATGGTAAAAATGTTATTGCTGAAGAATTAGTGCTGACAGCACAACAAAACAAGATTGACTACAATACATTAAATAATAGCCAAAAAACGGTTTTACTTAATGGCTTAATAAATCGAGTCATTGTTGCTGATGAGGCGAGAAAAATGATGCTGGATCAGGAACCGCTAATTAAAGTTAGATTAAAAGCACTGGTTGATAGTGTTTTGGCTGCTTCAATGTTAGAAAAAAAGACTCGTGAAATAAAAATTTCTAATGCTACATTACAAAAGTTTTATAATGATAATGTGGCAACTAATAAACAAATACAATATAAAGCTAGTCATATTTTAGTCAAGGAAAAATCTCTTGCTGAAAGTCTGGCCAAAAAAATAGAAACAGGCGAAGACTTTGAAAAATTAGCCAAAGCCAATTCAATTGATAAAGGTTCTGCGGAAAAAGGCGGCGATCTAGGCTGGTTTAATCCCACAACAATGGTGCCAACTTTTGCAGCAGCAGTTAAAAAAGCCACCAAAGGAAAAGTGACTGCTCCAGTACAATCACAATTTGGTTGGCATATCATCAAGGTTGAAGATTCTAAACCAATTACTCCACCAAGTTTTGCTGACTCTAAAGAAAAGATTAAACAATTATTAATGAAACAAGAAGTTTCTCAATATATTGAAGGTCTTAAAAAGAAATATAAAGTT
>JADGAU010000297.1 GCA_015231865.1 Gammaproteobacteria bacterium
TGCCCTAATAAGCCGCTAACCATCTCATTAATTCTTCCATCTGGGTGTTCATCACGTAAACGCTTGAAACCAGATATAAAACTTGGCCATGGACCTGTTTCTAACTCATCTAACATCGGTGTGTCATAGATTACTTTAGGCACGTTATTCTCCTGTATTTTTTTTATGGTAAGCAACCTGCGTGGTTACAAATTGATTGCAACCTAACTTACACTCTTTTAGTCACATATATTTAACTCAACTTTGCAACCCAATTTATCTTTAGCAAAATGCAAAATTAGTTGTATGTCTTAGCCAATCGATTATAACTCATGATTTCATCATGTCTACATTAAATTTAAAATCGGCTCAAAATATTTTGTGAATTTTAGGTCTTCCTCTTAGTAGATTAAACATGTCCTTTGGGGTGGATTCACCTTTTATTGTATCCATTTAGAGGTAAGAACGTCTTAACTAAAGGCTTTCTAGCTGATGTTATCAGTGTTTTTTATACCATTAACTTTCAGCAAAAGTGTTTAAATTAATTTATATTTTTATAAAATGATTGAATTCAATTTAAAACACCTTATTCTTATAGGGTACCTAGTTTTACTGTGTAAATAAAATCATAAATGTTATGGTTATTTGTAGTATAACCATATGTAAATCATGGATATTGCAACTGATATAAATGTTTTATTACATTTTAACTTATCAAATTTAAATATCCTTTAAAACTAACAGATACTCATAAATTGAGGATTCATCTTATGCTTATACTAAGTGAAATATTAATTCAAAATCATCAATTAACTCTATACAAAGAACTCATTGATGTCATTAAAAAACGAGCTAATGAAGGAGAGGTATTTTTTGATATTGATGTTAAACCCCCTTTTTTAGATACACCTGAAAACTGGGAAGAAGATCTTGAAATTCAATTTACCAGCGCTAGATAAGTGTTAAATTTAGTTTGCTTTTTTAAAAATACTATTTGGATATCTTATGTTTTGGAATGAAAAAGATAAACAAGCAGATATAACTCAATCCGATCTTGTCGTTGATGTTTCGTTTAAAATTGAATGTAAACAGCTGCCTGGTGATCATATAGATTTTCTTTACCAAGCTCTGATATACAAATTTCCCTGGTTGACTAATGATGAAAGAATATCTGTACAACAATTATATTTGCCAGCATCTGGTAATGGATGGGAAAGAGGGATTCATACAACTGATAATATTATTCATTTATCTAAACGTACCCGTTTGAATATTAGATTACCAAAATTTTTAGAACATAAAATTGGTGAATTAGAAAATACATTACTTGATATTAATGGTTATCCGCTAACAATAAAGCAATTTAAGACATACCCCATTAAGACTTCTGACATTTTAGTGGCGCGTTTTGCTTATTATTGTGATACTGATAATGATGAAGCGTTATTTTTACAGAAGGCATATCAGGAAATAACCAGTCGTGGAATTGAAGTTACTAAAATGTTATGTGGCAAAGCTGTTCCAATAACCATTAACAATAAGCTTATCACAACCCGAAGTTTAATGATTGCTGAATTAACAAAAAGGCAGACTATTGCTTTACAGGAAAAAGGAATTGGCGACTTCTATCAATTAGGATGTGGTTTATTTGTGCCGCAAAAAGGTATAAAAGCTGTGAATACCGATGAGTAAATACTCTGCAATTTATTTAATTTCTTCTATTACTATAGTTATAATAACTGAATTTGAACTAGCTATTTAGTATATAGAGACTTTACTAAATTTAAAGATCAGTGTATTTTATCGAGCTAGCTTTAATTATTTTAGATATTAAGGATTAAAACATGAATATAAATGGCAAAGAAATTGAAACAACAGCCAATGGCTATCTTGTTGATCATAATGACTGGGATGAAGATGTTGCTAAAGCCCTGGCGGAAGCTGAAGATATTGAATTGACTGATAAACATTGGGATCTCATTAAATACCTTAGAAGTGAATATGTTTCTAATGGAAATAACCCAAACACTCGCACTATGATTAAAGAGTTAGGTAAAATATGGGGAACTAAAATAGGCTCTAAAGACTTATATGCTTTATTTCCTAAAGACCCAAGTAAGCAGGGAGGTCGAATTTCGGGACTTCCAGAAAGTAAACGTAAAGGCGGTTACTAAAACATAATTACCTCTTGATGGGTATACAAAA
>JADGAU010000298.1 GCA_015231865.1 Gammaproteobacteria bacterium
GGCCTGTGATATCGCTATAGAAGAAGGACTGGGTTATTTAGATAATGAATATGCGCTTTATGTACCGACATCAATAATGGATAGATTACCTGTCGTTTTACGTCTTTATATTAATTGTGCTGCTATATTATATGGTGATGTGGATGAATCTGATTTAATTAAAATACATACTCATACCGGTAAATTATCTTTAATGAAATATGATGATTTTGAAAATAATCCAGCACCATTATTACTTCAAAGAGTAAAAATAAACTTAAGAGATCAATTCTTTGATGTTTATGAGTATGGTGAAGAATTTGAGCCAACTTATTTATATTTAAAATCACGTTATATCAATGAAGAATTTCCTCATTATGCTGAGCAATGTCAATTTGATGAGGATTTAGAAAATCTTAAAATTTTTGATTTTGAAGGGCATGGCCCAAGGCCCAATGAGTTTAGAGAAAAATTAAAAGCTAACAGATTAGAAATGTCAGACTTTAAATTAACGACAACTCAAACAATACCTGAACTCGATGATGCATGCGGAGATAACTTCACTTTTAGAGATTTTATTGAATGCGGTGAAACCTGGGATGTTTTTAATAGTAAAGAAAATCCCATTGATAACATTCCTAAACAAGCGGATACTTACAATGCAATCTATCATTTAGCAACAAAAATTTTAGATCCAGTCATTGATTATTTTGGAATGGTTCAACTGACCTATGGCTTTAGTTCATCAAAACTTGCTAAAGAAATTCCAGGACGAATTGCTCCAAAATTAGATCAACATGCATCCTGTGAATTAAATCGCTTAAAAAATCCAATTTGTCCTCGCTTAGGTGCTGCCTGTGACTTTATAGTTGAGTATGAAAGTATGCTAGAAGTAGCACAATGGCTTGTAGAAAATACACCTTTTGATAGGCTTTATTTTTATGGAGATGATAAACCGATTCATGTGAGTTATGGGCCGGAGAATAAACAGGAAATAGTTTTTATGAAAGAGGGGAAAGACAGATTGATTCCGTCTGTGATTAAAATTGATAAATTTATGGATTTATAAGAAAAATGAAAAACAATAATTTTGATATTATCGGCGACATCCATGGTTATGCAGATGCACTGATACGCTTGTTAGATAAACTAGACTATAAACAAGATAATCATGGCATTTATCATCACCCGGAACGTCAAGTTATCTTTTTAGGTGATTTTATTGATGGAGGCAGCGAACAAGCTAAAGTGATAAATACAGTCAAGCCAATGGTTGAATCTGGTTATGCTGAAGCGATTATGGCTAACCATGAATATAATGCCATTTGTTATCATACATTTGATAAGCAGGGTAAACCATTACGAGAACGAGGCGGTAATAACGAAGAGCAACATGAGGCTTTTCTGAAAGAGTTTCCGTTAGGTGAAAATAAAACTAAAGAAGTTATTGACTGGTTTAAAACCTTACCACTATTTTTAGAGAAAAAGGATTTTAGAGTCATACATGCTTGCTGGGACACTAAGATGATTGATGAAGCTCGTAAGCTTCTTGATTCAAATCATAAAATTACTGATGAATTTTTATTTAACTCAGCTAACTCTGGAAGTACCGAATATAAAATTATTGAGACCTTATTAAAAGGTATTGAACTTGAATTACCTAAAGGTGAATCATTCAAAGATAAAAAAGGGCATAAACGCACTGCTATTAGAATTAAATGGTGGCAAGAACATGCAAAAACATACCGAGATTATGCAGTTGTCCATGAAGACGCTCGAGTTAATATACCGGAGACAAAATTATCATTAAATCAAATCGTGCCTGCTTATAAAAGTGAAAAACCAGTATTCTTTGGACATTATTGGATGAGTAGAAAACCTGAGATTTTGACTGATTATGTGGCCTGTTTAGATTATAGTGTTGCTAAAGGTGACAAGTTAGTTTGTTACCAGTGGAATGATGGCGATAGTAAATTGTCAAATGATAATTTTGAATCAGTTGAGGCTTAGACTCTCTTTTTTTTCATAATGGTGTAAGAATTATGCTAATGTACATGATATGGACAAATTGAAATATTAGGCAGTATATAAAGTTATATGGAAAAATAATGGATAATTATTGGGTAAAAGGACTGTTACTAGCT
>JADGAU010000299.1 GCA_015231865.1 Gammaproteobacteria bacterium
CCAACTTGTTGCACCACATCTTTAAAAATCCATGTACCCAAGTCAAGAATCAAACCGGTTTCTTCTGCGACGGGTATAAAATCCATTGGTGAGACCATACCTCGCTGAGGATGATTCCAACGTACCAATGCTTCTGCCCCAATAATGTCACCACTTGCGATATCTAATTGGGGTTGATAATAAATTTCGAACTGGTTTTCTTCCAATGCCACACGCATATCTTTTTCTATTTGTAAGCGTTTATCTGCTGCCTGCTGCATTTCTGGCAGATAAAAACGACTAATACCACCACCATCTGCCTTAGCACGAAACATGGCAGTATCAGCATGTTTTAAGAGATCTGATGGCGACTCTTTTTCGTCATTAAAAATGCAAATACCGATACTGCTGCTGAGATAATAGTCGTGTCCAATAAGTTCATAAGGTTTGGCTAAAGCCAGATTAATTTTTTCAGCTACTAGCTGGGTGTCATAAACAGCATCATTCAATTCCGATTTTTGTTGCATCATTAAAACAACAAACTCATCACCACCTAATCTAACCACTACATCCTCATCTCTGACAGTATCACGCAGCCGTTGAGCGACTTGCTTAAGCAGTTCATCTCCAATTAAATGCCCTAATGAATCATTGAGATTTTTAAATCTATCCAGATCAATAAAAAATAATGCTCCGTACCAGTGATGACGAAGAACTACTTTTTGACAGCTTTCTAAACGATCCAATAACGTCGTACGGTTAGCAAGCCCTGTCAGTACATCATGGTGTGCCAGGTAATGAATTTCACGTTCTGTTGTGATTTTGCTAACGCCCATACTCAGTACATCTGCAACACGTTGTATAAAATTACTATCATCCTTCTTACTTTCACTATTGATCTGTTCATGATTATTGATGAAAAGTACACATATCGCGTAATTCCCACCTTTTACTTTTATCGGAAATAAGAGTAAATACTGATTTGAACAATATTCAGGCTGTAAACAGGTTGATGATGAATTGTAAATTTTTGTTTGTAATGGTCTGATAAAGTCTTCGCTATTCAGTAAAGAGTTTTCGAGTGTCGACATATTGTTAATCACTATCCAGCTTTCTTGATCAATACTTTTTTCACTGTCATCTTTGTCGTTTATAACTTGATAAATGACTCCTTCACTAATGTGATGCCATTGCGTTAATTTATCTATCATTGATTCTAGCGATTGTTTTAAAAAAAAAACTTCATTCTCTGCTTCCAATGTATATTGCATCAATAAACTTAATATTTTTTCTTCTACGCCGGATTTAATCAGTTTGTCCTGATGGTCAACTAACTCCTGAGTACGATTAATGACCTCGCTTTCCAACTTGGCCTGATAATTTTTCTGGGCTTTAATAAATGCTGAACGTTCTAGTACTTTATCCACGGCATGTTTAAGTACCGATAGATCTTCAATGGGTTTAAATAAATAATCCCAGGCACCGCGTCGCAATGCTTCAGCAACATCATGGATAACACCAGCACCTGAAATAACGATAATCGGTTGTTCTGGAGTATTTTCCTTAGCCCATTGTAATACATCCAAACCTGTCATTTCAGGCATGTAAAGATCAATTAAAACTAGATCCGGTTGTAAACTCAGGATTTTTTCTGTACCAATACGACCATTTTCTGCTTCATAAATTTCAAAATCATAATCTTCCAGGAAAAATTTGATACTATCCCGAAATGATTTTTCATCATCAATCAGCAGTATTTTGATGTCTTCAATTGGATCTTCTGTATTCATATGGGTTTGATGTACTATCTCTATTAGGATAGTATTCATTCTAGCCATTTTATATGAATTATCAAGCTAAAGTTTTTATATGTACTTATTAAACCTAAAAAATATAGTTCAATTTATTTTATTTGGACAGGGGCACTTTTTAATATCAAATAAGAACTTACTAGTGAGCTACTTTGTTTTTTCAATTTACTGTTCAGTATTACGGATTGTTAATAAACTATTTGGTTAATAGATCGACAGCTTTGTGGTAATGGAGATCATTTAAAAAAATTCTAAATTTCATATAATTTGTCGATTTTTTAATGGCCGCTTTCTCCTTTAAATAATATTTTGGAGA
>JADGAU010000029.1 GCA_015231865.1 Gammaproteobacteria bacterium
TGAGTTAGCTCAGCGATTTGGCATTAGTCGCGGCCCATTAAGAGAAGCAATACAAAGACTGGAAGGTAGCAAACTAGTTTTAAGAATACCCCGTTCTGGTGTCAGAGTGGTGACATTGGATGAGAAAATGATGACAGATATTTATGTTGTCAGAGAGGCACTTGAAGGAATGTCTGCAAGATTAGCCGCGAAAAGTATGCCGAACAAAGAAATTGATAATATTTGGAAGTTATTGGATCAGCATCAGCAAAATATCG
The DNA here is from genome assembly GCA_015231865.1 of Gammaproteobacteria bacterium. Classification (GTDB taxonomy): domain Bacteria; phylum Pseudomonadota; class Gammaproteobacteria; order GRL18; family GRL18; genus JADGAU01. The sequence continues at coordinate 258 of JADGAU010000029.1, forward strand.
AACAAGCTGAAGGCAAGAATTATTTCCAGAAAGAAGGTGATCTGGATTTTCATTATCGCATTGCATTGAACAGCCAAAATAACTGGTTATTACAATTATTAGGCAGTGAGTTATATCAATTGTTAAGAATATGTCGTCAACGTTCAAGTAAACAGCCGTTGCGGCCTATCAAAGCTTTAAATGAACATCATATGATAATGGAAGCAATTTCCAGTCGTGATGAAGAATTGGCTGAAATGTTAATGCGTCGCCATATTAGTGGTGCGTGGCAAATAGTAAAGGAAACCCTCTTATAGCCATGATTTTTTTTAAATATCACGGCTATAAAATTAAAAAGCTAGGAATAAGTTTATGACAAATCAAACTCCAGGAACTTTATTTAGACAAGCAGTTCAAAACAATAATCCATTACAGGTTGTTGGGGCTGTTAACGCTTATAGTGGTGTAATGGCCGAGAAACTTGGTCATAAGGCTCTGTACTTATCGGGCGGTGGTGTAGCCGCCTGTTCATTTGCGATCCCTGATCTGGGAATTACAACCTTAAAAGATGTATTGGAAGATGCATACCGGATTACGGATGCATGTAATTTACCATTATTAGTGGATATTGATACAGGCTGGGGAGGCGCATTTAATATTGCCCGCTGTATCAGAGAAATGGAACGTGCTGGCGTTGCCGCGGTTCATATTGAAGATCAGGTGATGCAAAAGCGATGTGGTCATCGCCCCAATAAGGCGATTATTAGCAAAGAAGAAATGGTCGACAGAGTGAAATCTGCGGTTGACGCAAGACAAGATGAAAACTTTGTCATTATGGCAAGAACTGATGCATTGGCTGTAGAGGGGATGGATTCAGCAATCGATAGAGCCCTTGCTTGTGTAGAAGCGGGTGCTGATATGATCTTCCCTGAAGCAATGGTTGAATTAGAGCAATATCAACAATTTGTTAAAGCCGTTAACATTCCGGTGTTAGCCAATATTACAGAATTTGGAGCAACGCCATTGTTTACCACAGAAGAATTAAGTTCAGTTGGTGTTAAATTAGCTTTATATCCACTAAGTGCATTTAGAGCAGCTAGTCTTGCCAGTTTAAAAGTTTATGAAGATATTCTAAACAATGGAACGCAACAGGCATCAATTGAAAATATGCAAACACGAATGGAATTGTATGATTTTCTTGATTATCACGGTTATGAACAAAAGTTGGATGCGCTTTTTGAAGAAGGGAAAGCATAGTTTATAGGGTCGGAGTCAATCATACATCGGTGTTAAATTAAACTGGTAACTTAAATAATCATCCAATCCTGGAGATTACTATGATAATAAATTTGACTCCGACCCCGCTTGGAAGCAGAAAAAAAATTAATAAATTGGAGGCAAAAAATGGGAACAGATAAAGTATTAGTTGGCACGAAGCCAAGACCCAAAAAATCAGTCGCCTTATCCGGCGTTGTTGCGGGTAATACAGCACTTTGTACAGTCGGTCGTACAGGTAATGATTTGCATTATCGGGGATATGACATCCTGGACTTTGCCGATAAAGCAGATTTTGAAGAAGTGGCGCACTTATTAATGCATGAAAGATGGCCAACACAAGCAGAATTAACCGCATATAAAGAAAAATTGAAAGGTTTACGTTCACTACCTCAAGAGCTAAAAACCGTATTAGAACAAATCCCAGCTACTGCTCATCCTATGGATGTTATGCGTACAGGCTGTTCTATGTTAGGTACCCTGGAAATGGAAGATGAAGCGCATGAAACGCATGCTGCCAGAACCGTTGGCGATAGAATGATTGCCTGTTTTAGTTCGATTTTACTTTACTGGTGGCATTATGCACACAATGGTAAGCGTATTGAAGTTGAAACAGATGATGATAGTATCGGCGGCCACTTTCTACACTTATTACATGGTAAGCCACCAACTGAGTCGCAAGTGAGAGCAATGCATATTTCATTAAACTTATATGCAGAACATGAGTTTAATGCGTCTACTTTTACAGCCAGAGTTATTGCAGGAACAGAATCCGATTTACATTCAGCAATTACCGGAGCCATTGGTGCATTACGCGGACCAAAGCATGGAGGTGCAAACGAAGCGGCTTGTATGATCCAACAACGATATCAAAGCGCTGATGAAGCAGAAACGGATATTCGTGAACGCGTTGCTAATAAAGAAATTATTATTGGTTTTGGTCATCCGGTATACACAGTTGGCGATCCTCGTAATGATATGATTAAAAAAGTGGCTAAATCACTTTCTGAAGAAGCTGGTGATACGCTGATGTATGATGTTGCCGAACGTCTGGAAACGGTCATGTGGGACATTAAAAAAATGTTTCCGAATCTGGATTGGTTTTCATCTGTTTCTTATCATATGTTAGGCATACCTACTTCTTTGTTCACACCCGTATTTATTATTTCCAGAACAACAGGCTGGATGGCGCACGTTATTGAACAGCGTCAGGATAAGAAGATTATTCGTCCAAATGCAAATTATACCGGGCCTGAGAATCAGGTTTGGGTGCCAGTAGAGGAGAGGGGGTAGCGAATAAGATTCAGTTTAAGCAGTTTTTGTTTTGTAAAACTCGCTGCGCTCAGACAGGTTACAAAACAAAAATCAGCATAATCTGAATCTTATTCACGTATTGAGATTGGCTAAATAACATAAAAATTAAAGGTATATAAATGAGTTCAAATGTAGAAAGTAATATTCGCCCTGATGCTGATCAGGAGTTGGTTGATATCGCAGATTATGTCTGTGATTATAAAATCACGTCAGAAGAAGCCTTGGATACTGCCCGTAATAATTTAATGGATAGTATTGCCTGTATGCTAATGGCTCAGGAATACCCTGAAGCGGCTAAGCATCTTGGGCCAATTGTTCCTGGTACGATAGTTCCCAACGGTGCTCGTGTTCCTGGTACTCACTTCCAACTGGATCCGGTCAAAGCGGCCTGGGATATTGGTGCACTGGTACGTTGGTTGGACTTTAATGATACCTGGCTTGCTGCAGAATGGGGACATCCATCGGATAATTGGGGAGCAGTGTTAGGTTTAGGTGATTATTTAAGTCGTAAGGCTATTTCTGAAGGTAAAGCGCCTTTGACTATGGAGCAATTACTGCACTTTATTATTAAGGCACATGAAGTGCAGGGCGTATTAGCTCTTGAAAACAGCTATAACAAGGTTGGTTTGGATCATGTAGTATTAGTGAAAGTTGCTTCTGCAGCGGTAGCTTCGGTGATGTTGGGTCTAGATAAAGATCAGGTGATTGATACCTTGTCACAAGCCTGGGTTGATGGCCAATCATTAAGAACTTATCGTCATACACCAAATACCGGTTCTCGTAAATCATGGGCCGCTGGTGATGCTTCCAGTCGCGCCGTTCGTTTAGCGATGATGGTGGCACGAGGTGAAATGGGTTATCCCAGTGTTTTAACTGCACCTAAATGGGGCTTTTATGATGTGTTATTTAAAGGTGAAAAATTTAAGTTCCAACGTCCTTATGGTTCTTATGTGATGGAACAGGTTTTATTCAAAATTTCATTTCCTGCGGAATTCCATGCGCAAACTGCAGTTGAATGTGCATTAGCGCTTCACTCAGAAGTTGCAAATAGAATTGATGATATTGAACGTATTGAGCTAACCACACAAGATTCAGCGATTCGTATTATTTCTAAAGAAGGTCCTTTACATAATCCTGCTGATCGTGACCACTGCCTACAATATATGGTTGCTATTGGATTATTATTTGGAGAATTAACAGCTGATCATTATGAAGATGATGTTGCTCAAAACCCTCAGATTGATCAATTGCGTGAATTGATGACGGTACAGGAAGATGAGCGTTATTCTAGTGAATATCATGATCCTGATAAGCGTTCTATCGCTAATGCGATACAGGTCTTCTTTAAAGATGGTAGCTCAACAGAGAAAGTTGAAGTTGAATATCCAATTGGTCATCGTCGTCGTCGTGCGGAAGGTATTCCTGTTTTAGAAAAGAAATTCCATGCTGCACTACATAGTCGTTTCCCTCATCGTCAGGCTCAAGAAATTTATGATTTATGTCTTGATTCAAATAAACTGAATGCAACTTCGGTTAATGAGTTTATGGATATGTTAGTAATATAGATGGAGTAAATGTCAGATATCCAGCAATTACTTTTTATTTTCTATGAAAACTCGCTGCGCTCAGACAGTTCATATAAAATAAATAAGCAATCACTGAATATCTGACAATTATTAAATGGGGGTGATAAATAATGAAAGTTAGTGAAGCACTAAGAAATAGAAAATCTGTTCGGGCATTTACTGATCAAGAAGTTGATAACGAACTTATAAAAGAAATTTTGACATCAGCAGGGCATGCACCCTCTGGTGTAAATACTCAGCCCTGGAATGTTCTTGTGTTAACAGGTGAAAGTAAAGAACAATTACAAAAGTTGATGGAAGCGGAGTTTAGAGCTGGCGAAAAAGGTAAAATGGATTATCAATATTATCCACTAGAATGGCAGGAACCGTATAAAGGGCGACGTAAAGAGTGTGGTTTGCAAATGTATTCTGCATTAGAAATTGCCCGCGAAGATAAAGAAAAACAACTCAATCAATGGGCAGCAAATTATCGTTCGTTTGATGCACCAGTGATGATGATCTTCTATATGGATGGAGTTATGGAAACTGGTTCATTTTTAGATTATGGAATGTTTCTACAAAGTGTGATGTTAGCAGCAACAGAACAGGGCTTAGCAACTTGTCCTCAGGCTGCTTTAGCTGAGTATCCGGATATTGTTAGAAAATTTGCTGAATTGGATGATGATTGTAAAATTATATGTGGTATTTCTCTAGGTTATGAAGAGACAAGTGCTGCAGTTAATAGTTATCGAACAAATAGGGAAGCCATTGAGCAGTGGGTTAAATTCTTATAAAAATTAAAATTGAGTCATACTTAAGGGGGAAACAGTCAATGTCGTATCAAGCTGAATATGATCATTCCATGCAAAATCCGGAAGAGTTCTGGAAAGAAAAAGCACAAGATGTCAGCTGGTTTAAATTTCCAGACAAAATTTTAAGTCAGGATGAAAATGGTATCCATCACTGGTTCGCAGATGGTGAAATGAATACCTGTTATATGGCACTGGATTATCATGTTGAAAATGGGCGTGGCGATCAAGCTGCTTTAATCTACGACTCTCCAGTCACTGACACTAAAAAGACTTATACATACAAAGAATTACGAGATGAAGTTGCCACCTGTGCAGGTATGTTAACTGAGCTCGGTACAACGAAAGGCGATAGAGTCATTATCTATATGCCAATGATTCCAGAAGCTGCCGTTGCTATGCTTGCCTGTGCCCGAATTGGCGCAATTCACTCAGTTGTATTTGGTGGTTTTGCGCCACGCGAACTGGCCATTAGAATTGATGATGCTAAGCCCAGAGTCATTATGTCAGCATCTTGTGGTATTGAAGTCAAACGTGAAATTGCCTACAAACCAATGCTGGATGAAGCCATTAAAATGGCAGAATATAAGCCAGAACATTGTGTTGTATTCCAACGCCCTGAAGTCACCGCAGATTTAAGTTCAGAGCGGGATATCGATTGGCAGGAAGCCTGTGCTAAGGCGAAGCCGGTTGATTGTGTTCCGGTTAATGGCTCTGATTTATTGTATATCTTGTACACATCAGGAACTACGGGTAAGCCTAAAGGTGTGGTTCGTGAAAATGGCGGTCATGCTGTTGCTATGAAGTATAGTATGAAGGCCATTTATGATGTTAAGCCTGGTGATGTATATTGGGCTGCTTCAGATGTTGGCTGGGTTGTTGGGCACTCCTATATTATCTATGCGCCATTATTACAGGGTTGTACAACTATCCTTTACGAAGGAAAACCAATTATGACACCAGACGCCGGTGCATTCTGGCGCATCGTTGAAGAATATAAAGTGAAAGCTTTATTCACAGCTCCTACTGCTTTTAGAGCGATCAAAAAGGAAGATCCTGATGGGGAATTTATTAAGCAATATGATCTCTCATCACTGGTCAATATTTTCTCAGCAGGGGAGCGTTTAGATCCTCCAACTTATGAATGGCTAAGTGAAAAAACCGAGCGTCCCGTTATTGACCATTGGTGGCAAACTGAAACAGGCTGGGCAATTGCGGCCAATATGATGGGGTATGAAGTCAAGCCCATAAAGGCGGGTTCTGCTACCGTACCCGTGTCTGGATTTAACGTACAAATCCTTGATGATAATGGCCAGCCTGTACCCTCAGGTGTTCAGGGTAATATCACTCTTAAACTACCATTACCTCCAAGCTGTTTAACGACAATCTGGCAGGACTTTAATCGCTTCAAGTCCAGTTATCTGGACACTTATCCGGGCTATTATTTTTCTGGTGATGGTGGTTATATTGATGAAGAAGGTTATCTTTTCGTAATGGGACGTGTTGATGATGTCATCAATGTTGCCGGCCATAGATTATCAACAGGTGAAATGGAAGAAATTGTTGGCAAACACTCCGCTGTTGCAGAATGTTCAGTGGTCGGTAGAAATGACAACCTTAAAGGCCAAATGCCAGTTGGATTCGTAGTTCTAAAGAGTTCTGTTACTGTTGATGAAGCAGAGTTATCTAAAGAGCTTGTTCAATTAGTTAGAGATTCAATTGGACCGGTTGCCTGTTTTAAAGAAGTCTATATTGTTCCTAGGCTACCGAAAACTCGTTCAGGTAAAATATTGCGTAAGACCATTAGACAGATATTCAATCAAGAAGAATATGTTGTGCCTTCAACAATTGATGATCCGGAGTCATTAAACGAAATTAAAGCCTTGTTGTAACTAAAATTTATAAGCTAGTACCTGGATTCCTTAGCCCCTCATGCATTAATACGCCCCAAAAATTAAAACTCTATGTTTCTTTTAATTCGGGGCATAGCACAGCCTGGTAAGACAATGGCCAGAGGGGGAAGGACTACTGTCAAGCTAAACAGGACTTTTATTTGAGAATTTTAAAAATACAATTCATCGGCTGTAATCACGCTTCTGGTATGGTACAGCTCTGTTCTTTAGATACAATGATTTAAAGTAAGTTTCCATTAAAAATACTTTTGCTTAATTCCCGCATAATATATAATGTTAATTACAAAAAAATCATTACCTTAATTGAGCATTATGAATAAAAAATTTTTAATCACAGCCCTTACCCTTATTATCATTATCTTGCTAGCATTTTATTTCTATACTCAAAAAAAATCACAGAGCTCGAATCAACTTCTTAAACAACAGGATAAACAAACCTATCAACTTCACTTTGGGCATAATATTTCCACCAATAGCGCGATGCACAAGGCGGCAGTTTTATTTGCAAAGGAAGTTAAAAAACGCAGTAATGGTAAAGTTGAAATTAGTATTCATCCTAATCAGGAATTAGGAAATGATCACCAGATGGTGGAAATGGCCAGAGCAGGTGAGCTTGATATTCTTTTAACACCAACCGCTAAAATGAGTGTCCCCGTTCCTGCTATGCAGTTTGCTGATTTACCATTTCTTTTCCCAAGTAGGGAAGATGCCTATGCGGTCCTTGATGGTGAGCCCGGTAAAAAACTATTGGCTAAGTTATCGAATATTGATTTAATGGGGATGGCCTTCTGGGAAAATGGTTTTAAGCATTTTACGGCAAATAAAAGTATCACGCGACCTGAAGATTTTGAAGGCTTAAAAATGCGAGTGATGAAAAGTCGAATTATTATGGAGCAATTTAAGTCTCTGGGTGCTATACCTGTACCCATTGATTTTCATTCTACTCGACAAGCTTTAGCCGACGGGGTTGTAGATGGACAGGAAAATCCCCTGGTTGCAATTGTCAGTATGAAATTTTATGAAGTTCAGTCACATATGACGCTTTCAAATCATGCTTATCTCGGCTATGTCTTATCTTTTAGTCTTCAATCATTTGATAAACTTCCTGAAAATATTAAACAAATCTTAATTGATGCAGTTAATGTTGCAACACCATGGCAACGTCAGGAAACACAAAAAAAAGAGGCTGATTTTATTACAAGCATTAAAAAAGCAGGTGTTATTGTAGAAGAACTTACGCCAGAACAAAGACAGCGTTTTGCAGAAAAAACACGTGCCATTGCAGATGAATTTAAATTGATTATTGGTGCGGATATCTTATCTAAAACCAATGAAATTATTCAATCAAGACAATCTAAAAATGGTGAATAATTATAAAAAAATATCACCAATATAACTTAATATTCAGACTTTAATGAAAAAAGATACTAAGGATATTAAAACAGGGATTAGGAAAAGACTCATTTTTCAATTGGTTGGCTTTACTGCCATATCCATGCTTCTGCTCACTATTGTGGTTTCCAGCTTGTTGCAGCAAACGCTTAAAAGCCTGTCACAACAAAGCCTGTTCGAACAGGCCGATAGTATTATGCATCTATTAGAACAACGCTTGGCCTATCTACAGGAAAATACGGAACGGTTAACAACGAATCATTTTGTAATCCAGAATTTGATTGAGCCAGGTAATCAAAACGATGATCTGAATAAAATAGTAGAAAATTTTTCAAAAGGCCGCGATGTTAAATCTTTTGGTTTAGTTGACTTTGGTGGTCAACCACTTTATGAATTAGGCCTAAAATTACCCGCCTATAATAATATGCCGGAAATGAGAGAAGCTCTGGCGCAATCAAAACTATCCATGTTTATTTCACCAGATGATCAATTAACCTTTGTCTCCCCCATTATTTATTATCAGACAACTCAAGGCGCAGTTGTCATTGTTTTTGACCTTCATGCTATTGCCATGAGAAATGCTCCAGCCCAGACACAGGGATATATTTCTTTAATTAAAGATAGTAAAACTCTGGTTAGTATTGGTAAAGATCCCAAAAATGACTATCTGAACGTTTCTCTTTCTCCGAATGATGGTTTTCAACACCTGCAAGAGTTAAATTTACAATTAGAAATGGGAGAATTAACGTCAATCTCTACAGAAACCATTCAAAGCCTGATTTATAAAGTTCTTTTGTTTGCCTTACTGGTTATTATTATTGCCAATGTTATTGCCATAAGAGTTGGAACAAAATTTGTAAAACCTATCCTTTTATTATACGAATGTGTTAAGCGTTCAATCGATGGTGATAAGGTAAAGTGCAGTCCATTGGGAACAAATGATGAATTGGACGATCTTGCAACTGCCTTTGATGAAAAAACAGCTGCATTAGAAGCTTATCATTCCAACTTGGAAAGTCTGGTTTCTGCAAGAACACGGGAGTTGGAGGATACTGCAAATCAATTAAATAATGCCCAGCATTTAGCTAAACTTGGCAGCTTTTATTGGAACACCGAGTCGGGTGAACTGCTCTGGTCTGATGAGCATTATCACTTATTAGGTTATGATCCCTTATCAACAAAACCATCATATGAAGTATTTATTAATAGAGTGCATGATGATGACAAACAAAAAGTCATTGATGCCATTCATCAAGCGGTTAAGGCTCATGAAAAGTATAACTGCGAACATCGGATTGTTTTACCCGATAATACAGTCCGATATCTATTGGGTTCAGCCGAAGTTCATACCGATAATTCCGGTACGCTTATCATGTCAGGTAGCATTCAAGATGTGACAGAAAAGGTTAAAGTAGAAAATGCATTGAAGCAGGCCATGCAGCAAGCTGAACAGGCGAATATTGCAAAAAGCCAGTTTTTGGCCAATATGAGCCATGAAATTCGTACACCACTAAATGCCATTATTGGCATGACTTACCTGGTTTTACAGACGCCACTCAATAACAAGCAGCTCAACTTTTTACAGAAAGTACATTATTCCGGAGAATCTCTACTGGGTATTATCAATGACATTCTGGACTTTTCTAAAATTGAAGCACGTAAACTTATGATTGAAAATATTCCTTTCAATCTTCAGGATGTATTAAGTCACTTTGCTAATCTGGCTGGCTTAAAAGCCTATGAAAAAAATCTGGAGCTAATTTTTGATACCCCGGTTAACCTGCCAATGAACTTAATTGGTGATCCGACAAGGCTTGGTCAGATCCTATTAAACCTGGGATACAATGCGGTTAAGTTTTGTGAACAAGGCGAAATCATTATTAGCACCAAAGTACTAGAGCAAAATGAACAGGAAGTACGGATTCAATTTTCCATCAAGGATACGGGAATAGGTATGACGCCTGAGCAACAGGCAAAGCTTTTTCAGGATTTCACTCAGGCTGATAGTTCAACGACACGTAAGTTTGGCGGCACCGGTCTTGGTCTGGCGATATCAAAAAATCTGGTTGAACTAATGGGTGGTGATATTCAGGTTGACAGTGAACCGGGTGTGGGCAGTTCATTTTATTTTGATCTATTATTTAATATACAGGATGATATTAACGAGCGAACGCTTACAATCATACCTGATGTCAAAGGTTTAAGAATATTAATTGTTGATGATAATAAAACCTCCAGGATTATTTTGTCAGATTTGTTGCAAGCTTTAGATTTCAGAGTCAATTCGGTTGGTAGTGGCGAAGAAGCTTTAGAAGAACTTAGACAACAGGACTCAGAAAACAATTGTTACAATATCATCTTAATAGACTGGAAAATGCCGCATATTGATGGCATAGAAACCACACGCATGATTCAGAAAGAAACAAATCTGTGTCAGATCCCTCAAGTTATATTGATTACCGCCTATGATTCAGGTGAAACATTTGATGATGTAGTGTTTGTGGATGTATTAAGCAAACCAACAACGCCATCCAGATTATTAAATGCAATTTACAAGGCAATGGGCCATGATGCACTAATAAAAAATGGTCAACGAATTGAAAATACTAGAGAGCATAGAGTGGCAGAGAAATTACGTGGTTCACGCATCTTATTGGTTGAGGATAATGAATTGAACCAGGAACTTGCTGTGGAGTTACTTAGCAATGAAGGACTACAGGTTAGTATTGCCAATCATGGTCAGGAAGCATTAGATATTATCCAACAACAAAGTTTTGATGGTATTTTAATGGATTTACAAATGCCTATTATGGATGGTTATACAGCAACACGGGAGATTAGAAAACTACCTGAATTCAAAGATTTACCCATTATTGCTATGACAGCAGATGTCATGAGCGGTGATTATGAAAAGGTTCTCAATGCAGGAATGAATGATCATATTGGCAAACCGATCAATTTACTGGAAATGTTTAAGACCATGTCAAAATGGATCACCCCGGAATTTCCAATAAATGATTTTACTCCTGAGCAAATACATCCAGAAAATGAGGATGAGCAAAGTGATCTGGAGCAATTAAAAGGAATTGATATTGTTTCCGGCATTGCCAGAAATCAAGGCAATATAGGCAGTTATCGTAAACTGCTCAACTTATTCAGAGGCGGGCAAAAAGACTTTAAAAAACAGTTTCTTGATTGTCAAAATAAACATAATCGAGAAGCAGCAGGCAGACTCATTCATACTTTAAAAGGTGTTTCGGCCACTATTGGTGCTAAAGAATTGTCTGAAAGCACTCGACGACTGGAGCAAATGTTCCATGATCAGGATAAGCCTAATCAATTAGATGCTCAGCTTGATACGGTTGACTTAATGTTGAAAGTGATTATTGAGCAATTAGATGACTATTTTATTCAATACGAAGCTAAACAAGAATCAAAAGAGCAAGCGATTGATCAGGAGCAATTAATTAAAATGCTCACTGAACTGTTTGCATTACTGGAAGAAAATAATACCGATGCCGTGGATTTAGTTGAACAACTTCGAAATCAACTGCATAATGAGGAAGTTTCTGGGCAATGGACTTTACTTATGCAGCAGGTTGATGGTTTTGATTTTGATCAGGCATTAGAAATTTTTAAGGATATCCTTAAAACGCTGGAAATAGAACTAGATACTGATAATTAATTATTTATTGTAATAAATATGACAGATAAGAAACAGAAAATTCTCATTGTAGACGATACACCAGAAAATATTGAATTATTACGTCAGTTACTTAAGCAAGATTATACGGTTATTGCTGCCATTAATGGTGAAAAAGCTTTAAAGCTTGCTCATGGCAGTTCAAAACCAGATATGATTTTACTGGATATTATGATGCCGGGTATGGATGGTTATGAGGTATGCACCAGACTAAAAGAAGATCCTGATACCTGTGAAATTCCAGTTATTTTTATCACTGCCTTAACCCAGACAGGACATGAAGCCAAAGGTTTGGAGCTAGGAGCTGTGGATTACATTACCAAACCCTTTGAGCCTTTGCTGGTTAAATCCCGGATTCACAACCAATTAGAATTAAAGCGGCATCAGGATAATTTAGAGCAGCTGGTCAAAGAACGAACCAGAGAGTTGGCGATTACTCAACAAGTTACTATTGAAGCCATGGGCACACTTGCTGAATATCGTGATCCGGAAACAGGTGGACATATTAAACGAACTCAGTCCTATATTAGAGCGGTTGCACGCTATTTAAGTCAGCATAATGAAAAATATCAGCAGCTCCTTTCAGATGACATCATTGAAAAACTATACAATGTTGCACCATTACATGACATTGGTAAAGTCTCTGTTCGCGATGATATTCTCCTGAAACCGGGGAAATTAACCAAAGATGAATTTGAGCTGATGAAAAAGCATGTTGAATATGGTTCACAAGCGATTATGTCTGCTGAAAAAAGACTGGGAAGTAGCTCCTACTTTGCCCTGGCTCGTGAAATTATTGAGAATCATCATGAAAAATGGGATGGCAGCGGCTATCCTAACCAGAAACAGGGTGAACAAATTCCACTATCCGGTCGATTAATGGCCATAGCCGACGTTTATGATGCACTAATCAGTGTGCGTGTTTATAAACAGGCAATGTCTCATGAACAGGCTCTGGATATTATAAAAGAAGGTAGAGATACTCATTTTGCTCCGGATATAGTTGATGCTTTCATGGCGATTGAACAAGAAGTTCATGAGATAGCTTTAACCTATGCAGATCAAATATTGAAATGATTAATTTAAACATTTCTAGTTCCACTATGGGCGTGCGTAATTTTTAATACACAAGGTTAATAGCATTAACCTAAATAACTTGCATAGTAATTGCTATAAGAGTAATTGATGATGATTCAATGGATAAAAAAGAACCAGCTAGAGCTTTATCTATATCTATTTCTGCCAATCGTCTTCATAACCATTATTCTTGCCTGGGGAATATATTACTTAGATCACCAGTCGCAACTGGACAAGAACCGCACAAATGCTGAACATCATGTTCAGATTCAGGTTAAAACACTTGAACTGACCTTTAGACAAATTCTTGCTGATTTAAGGTTTTTGGCTCAACAACAAGGCTTACAAAATTACCTACAGCACCCTTTTGATCATAATCAAAAAGCTTTATCAAATGACTATCAGGTCTTTTCCCGGCAAAAGAAGATTTATGATCAGATTCGGTTTTTAGATGAAACAGGCCAGGAAAAAGTGAGGATTAATTATAATAAGGGAGATGTTAAAACCGTTGTTAAAGATAAATTGCAAAACAAAGGAAAACGTTATTATTTTATGGATGCCTTCAAACTTGACAAAGGGCAAATATTCATCTCACCTTTTGATTTAAATATTGAACGTGGACAAATAGAACAACCGATTAAACCTATGATTCGTTTTGGTATGCCTGTTTTTGACCAAAATGGAAATAAACGAGGTATTATTTTATTAAATTATTTAGGTGAAGATTTATTAAAAAGATTTAGACGTTCAGCTGAAGATATCTCTGGTTCAATGTTTTTGCTCAATCAAAATGGCTATAGTCTATCGAGCGAAAATATTGAGAAGGATTGGGGCTTTATGTACCCGGATAGGAAAGATTTGACTTTTTCAGTACAAGAGCCGGTGATCTGGAAAAAAGTATCTTCCAGTTTGTCTGGTCAATTTCAGATGAAAAATGAATTAATTACCTATAATACCGTTTCACCATTATTTTCTGGTATTGTTTCCAGTTCGGGTTCTGCAGAGGCCTATTCTGCTAGCAATAAACAGCTTAGCAGTCATGACTATTTCTGGAAAATTGTATCAATTCTCAATGATAGCCAACAAAGCTTAAGATCTCATAATTTATTGCCGGCTATTAGCGTTTTTAGTGGCTTAATTATACTTATCAGCTTTTTAGGAACCTGGGCATTGAGTCGTTCTCGCAGCCACTTAAGCATGACGGTTGATATGTTGGCAACAAAACTGGATGAATTGGAAAAAACCAGAGATCAATTACTGCAAAGTGAAAAAATGGCATCATTAGGACGCATGGTTGCTGGCTTTGCTCATGAAGTGAATACTCCGGTTGGGATTGCAGTTGGCGCAACCTCTCAAATAGAACATTGCGTTGCCAAGCTTAATCAATTAATGACTCAGGATGAAGTTGAAGAAGAAGATCTTATGCTGGAAATGGATACCTTAAACGAAGCAACCCGACTAATTCTATCTAACCTGAACCGTGCGGCTAATTTGGTCATTAGTTTTAAGCGTAGTTCTGTTGATCAAACATCTAATCAGGAACGTACTTTTTACCTGTGTGAAACGGTTGAAGATGTGCTAAATGCTCTAAAAAACAAATTAAAACATAGTTCGATTAAAATTGAAATTGAGTGTGATAAAAAACTTAAAATTAAAAGCCGGCCAGGCTTGTATGAACAATTGTTAACGAATTTAATTATGAACTCCTATATTCATGCTTATGACAATGGAGCTCAGGCAGGGCGGATCCAGATAAATATCGATATCATTAGCGATACACTTCACATCAATTATGATGATGATGGAATCGGTATGAATAGTGAGACGCTGGATAAAATTTTTGAACCATTTTTTACCACCGATAGAATTTCAGGCACCGGGTTGGGGATGTACTTATGTTATAGTATAGTCACATCTGAACTGAATGGTTCAATTAGCTGTCATAGTAAACTTGGTCAGGGATGCCACTTCGATATACTACTGCCGGTTATCAAATTGGATAATAAATAATGAAAATAATTCGTAAAAACAAAACAACAACAGCCATCACATCTGTTGATAAAAAAGAGGAACAGGAGCAGGAACCATTAAGACATGTATGGAAAGTATTAATTGTTGATGATGAACCGGATATTCATGAAATTACGAAATTAAACTTAAAAGACTTTCGTTTTGAAGAACGCCAAATCGATTTTCTTCAGGCAAGCTCAGCTGAACAGGCAAAGTCAATTTTATCTCAGCACCAGGATATCGCACTTGCTTTAATCGATGTAGTTATGGAAACGGATGATGCCGGCCTGAAGTTGGTTGAATACATTCGAGACCAATTAAAAAATCATCTGATTCGAGTAGTGATTAGAACAGGTCAGCCAGGACTGGCACCAGAGCGATATGTTATAGATCATTTTGATATTGATGATTATAAAGATAAAACTGAATTAACAACCCAAAAGCTATACACAACCGTTAGATCTGCAATAAAAGCTTATCGTGATCTCATGTCGATTGAAATGAATCGTCGTGGTTTGGTTGCTATATTAGATGCAACCCCTAAAATTTATGCAGATAGTCGCCAATCACTGCAATGTTTCTTTCAGGGGATGCTAACTCAAATTGTGGCCTTATATAACCTTAATAGTAATGCCATAATTTCTACCCTAGATGGGATGGTCGCAACCATAGATGGAGAGCAGATTAATATTCGCGCCGGTACGGGAGAGTTTGAAAATCCGGTTGATAATAAGAGGGTTAATGAGTTAATAGAAGCTTGTTCAGAAACGGTGATTTCTGAGCATCAAAGTAAAAAATTAAGACAAAATGCGATGGTGATTACCTTAACGGTGGATGGCAATACACTAGGCTTTATTTATCTGGAACCCAACGAGAAATTTAATAATGATGATTTAAATTTAATTAAATTATTTGCTAACCAATGCTCTGCTGTACTTGAAAGTGTTCAATTAAGCTTTGACCTTAAACGTTCTTATAATCATGCCATTGATATGCTGGCGAATGTTGCAGAATTTCGGGATTCCAGTACGGGTAATCATATTAATCGTTTGTCCATGTATACCACAATTATTTCTTTGGCAATGAATTATACGGATGAACAGTCTGAACAAAATGGACAAGCAGCACGTCTCCATGATGTAGGTAAAGTTGGAATATCGGATGATATTTTGCTGAAAAAAGGCCCCTTAAGCGACAAAGAATTTGAAAAAATTAAAACACATACAACTCTTGGCGAAAAAATATTAGGGGGTGATGAACAGTTTAAACTTGCCGCAGATGTTGCACTTTATCATCATGAACGTTGGGATGGGACGGGATATCCATTAGGTTTAAAAGGTGAAGAAATCAATAAAGTAGCCCGTATTGTGTCCGTCGTGGATGTTTTTGATGCCTTAATCAGTAAGCGTTCATATAAGGAAGCATGGGCATATGAAGAAGCCATTGAAGAAATAAAACGCGGATCCGGCAGCCAGTTTGATCCCCAAATCGTTGATATTTTCATTGACTTATATCAATCCGGACGCTTTGATAATATTATCAAATCAATGGCTGATTAAGGCTATTTAATCAATCGGGTCTGAAAGTAAAATGACATTCTCTAGCACACCACTATTGATTGCTTGAGATATATACCCGTGACCATTCAAACGCTAAAATCTAGCATTTTGGATAGTCATGGGTATAGTCTTTATTTTATTTAAAGTTATTCGCATAAGAAAAAATGAGTACATCACAATAAATAATATGAACAAAAATTTTAAAGAGGCATTAGAAAAAGTAAATAATATATTTGAATTTCATCAAATCTATTTGAAAACAGAAGTCGATATGACGAAACTACCTATTTCTTTAACTAAAAAAGAACTAGAAAAAGAAATTTTCAAACAATATGCATATAATATATGGGTTAATATTGTACTGAAAAAACCTTATCCGAAATTACTCAAAAGGTACGAGAATCATGGAACTTTAGAAATGTTTTATGATGAGCTTTATAAGGTCATGGTGCCCGAAAAAAATTTCTTTTACCAACCTATTGAAGACTTGGTGTTTGATTTGGGAGAAGAATAAGTTGTAAAAATTATAAAACAACTTTAAATTGTGAAATTATTTTATTGAATAGACATTAATTCTTTAATCTGGTTATGAAAATAGATGTCAGATCCAGTTTATGATGCTTTTCCCAATGACTTAATTTTTTACATTGTTCTATTTCAAATCTGATGACACAATCAAGCCAGACCCAAAGAGTTAAAGCAATAAAGTAAGCTATATTTGAACCAGTAAACAAACCAACCAGGCTAAAAATATATATTAACCATCGGTTGGTTATTAAACATCGTTGATGAATTTTAGTGTATGACATAATCCTGACTCCTATTTATAAATTTATATAGCATATGTTGTGCCAGTGTAGTAGAAGTTACGCTTTAGCTGACGTTATAATTAAGCTTTTACAATTGGATGGTATTATGGCTTATCTTATGCTTTTGAGACATTCACGAATAAACTATGTTGAATTATGGTAATAACAAATAAAATCTATTTAGTTACCTTAATTTTGAGAGGCCATTTAATGAGACCATCAGTTAAAAATTTATTACTAACTTTATTAGTCGCTGCTGTATTTTCCGGCTGTATGAGTGGCGGTTCAAGCTCAAGCAGTACCTATACAATTACAGGTACTGCTTCTGATGGTTATTTGCAACAAGCAATAGTATGTTTAGATTTCAACGCAAACTCATTATGTGACGAAGGTGAACCAAATAGTCTTACAGATGAGGAAGGTAACTACTCATTGGTGTTGACAAAAGAACAACAAAAAAGTTTGGCTAATATCATCGCTTATGATGGTATTGACTCAGATACTGGTATGCCATTTGATGGAATATTACAAGCACCTAATGATGGTAGTAGTATCCATATTACTCCTATCACCACTATCGTTACAAAAATGGTTGATTTAGATATCTCTGATTTGTCTAATGAAGAGCACGGATAACGGTAAAACTAACAATGCAGGAAACAATCAAACTTCAAAAAGTAAAAATAAAACATAACCTTGCTTATTTTGTTCAAATTAACCGTTAATATTTCTCAATGCGACTCTTCGATATAAGAATTGTTAAAAAAGTTCCATAGTGCACAGCTCTTATTTCTTACCATTTAAATAATTTCATCCAAATAGGATTATTCTTTTGAGCCAAACAACATTCTCAAGCCTGCAACTCAGTCCCTCATTGCTAAAAAACCTGAGTACTTTAAGCTACCATTTTATGACGCCGATTCAAGCACAGAGTTTACCTCACATACTCACTGAAAAAGATGTTATCGCACAGGGAAAAACGGGTTCAGGTAAAACCGCTGCATTTGGTCTGGGATTACTTCATAAACTTGATGTGAAATATTTTCGCATTCAGGCCTTAGTCTTGTGCCCAACCAGAGAGTTGGCGGATCAGGTATCTAAAGAAATACGCCGTTTAGCCAGAGCAGTTCATAATATTAAAGTCTTAACCATTTGTGGTGGTATGCCATTTGGTCCACAGCTCAATTCACTAGAACATGGCGCTCATATTATAGTCGGAACACCAGGGCGTATTGAGGATCATCTGAGCCGTGGCACGCTTAAACTGGATAATGTAAACACTTTAGTATTGGATGAAGCAGATCGGATGTTAGATATGGGCTTTCAATCTTCTTTGGATGCCATAATCGATCAAATACCGGGAAAGCACCAAACTTTACTTTTTAGTGCAACATTCCCTGATAAAATTCGTTCCATTTCTGAGCGTGTTATGAAGCATCCGACCATGGTAAAAGTTGAATCCACTCATGATGACAATTCAATCACGCAGCATTTTTATAAGACAGATGATAAAGAACGAATGAATGCACTGCGTTTATTGCTTTTGCAACATCATCCTGAGTCGAGTATCGTATTTTGTAATACCAAACGTGAAACACAACAGGTAGCTGATAAGCTAAATCACTATGGTTTTAGTGTATTGGCACTGCATGGAGATCTTGAACAGCGTGATAGAGATTTAACGTTAACACGCTTTACCAATAAAAGTATTTCTATATTAGTTGCGACTGATGTCGCTGCTCGTGGTCTTGATATTGATGCAGTAGACGCCGTCTTTAACTACCACATGGCCCATGATACAGAAACTCATATCCATAGAATTGGACGAACTGGTCGAGCAGGTAGTGTAGGCGTCGCTTATTCACTTTTTGATGAAGACGATGATTTCCTTCTGGCTCTTCTTGGTGAGGCCATCGATCAGGTGATTGAAAGTAAACAATTACCGCCGAAGAGTATTCTTAGCAATGAACCTATACAAGCACAGATGATAACTCTACAAATTGATGGTGGTAAAAAACAGAAATTACGCCCCGGAGATATACTAGGGGCATTAACTGGAGAAAATGGTATTGAAGCTAAACAGGTTGGTAAAATACAGATTAATGCCAACGGTTCTTATGTCGCCGTAAATAAAGAGGCTGCACAATCAGGAATTAAAAAATTAAGTCAGGGAAAGTTAAAGGGACGCTCTTTTAGAGTAAGAAAAGTTTAAAATAGTGAAAATCGTTACACTCCCCAGTAACTTCTATGGTTCATAAAAAATAGAATTGAGACTGGAAAATAAAGATTAAAACTAATAAAACCTCTTAAAAACATCAATGAATGAGGTTAACTATTTGCAATCTGTTTTATCGACTTTTAGGAGAATAAATAACAACTTGATTGCGCCCATTCTGTTTAGCTTGATACAATGCTTTATCTGCAAGTGCAAGGCACTCTGATAAATTCTGAGCATGTTCGGGTATACTTGCGATACCTGCCGAGATTGTGATTTTTCTTAGCTTTTTATCATGAAATATTAATTCATATTTTTCAACGTCTACCCGAATTTCTTCTGCTATTTTCATAGCATTGTTTATCCCCGTGCTACCAAATAAGATTGCAAACTCTTCTCCACCGAGCCTTGCGGGTACATCTTCTGAACGGATATGTGTTCCAATCAGCTTAGCAATACTCACTAATACATAATCACCGACATCATGTCCATATTCATCATTAAAACTCTTAAAATGATCAGCATCAATCATTAATACACATAAAGAGCGACGGGAACGAAGACTTCGTCTTATTTCAAGTTCAGATGCTTCTTCAAAATAACGACGATTATATAATTTGGTTAGAGGATCTACGGTGGATTCAAGGTGCAGTTTTTTTCTTAAATTAATATTTGATACCGCTGTACCGAATCTATCTGCAATATCGGTTAATATCAGTTTAATTTTTTTAACTTCAACATTTTTTGTTTTATTATTAAACAGTGTACTCTTATGCTGTTCACTTGCATCTGACTCACTCTCGCCTCTACCATATACCGACAATAAGCCCATTGCACCATCCCTGCCCATTACCGGTACACATAAGGAATAAGTTAAATGATCCTGTTCCAGAGCCATCTCAAGGTGCTGACATAAAAGATGTTCTTCGGTATCTGATAATTGATAGGCTTCGCCACGCCTTAATGCCCAACAATGACTAGAGTAAAAATCATGATGCGATTTAGGTGCTCCCTAGGAAATACTTTCTTCTAATAAATTTTTAGTGACCAGCTGATAATATCCACCAACATCGTTATTAAATATTTTGAGACAGTATTTTTTTAAAATTTTATATAATTCTTCCTGAGTTTCAGCCAGTTGAAAAAAAGTACCCATTTCATTAAGCAGGCCATTGATTTGATTCATTTCTGCCAGCTCAGCTAATCGTAGTGACAAATCATTATTTAAAGCACTTAACTGTTCAGCATTCACTTTTTGTTCGGTTATATCACGAATCACACCGGTGAACAGGTTACGATTACCCACACTAATATGGTTTACTGCAAGCTCCATAGGAAAAGTTGAACCATCTTTACGTTTTCCGATTACTTCTCTTCCGCTGCCAATCACTTTGGCTTTGCCGGTGGTCAGATAGTTAGTCAAATAGCTATCATGCTGAGAACTATAAGGTTCCGGCATTAACATTTTGACATTTTTACCTATCAATTCCGAAGGTGAATAATAGAAAATAGTCTCTGTGGCTGGATTAACCTCTTCAATACTGCCTTTGTGATCAATGGTAATAATAGCTTCTATCGCACCTTCTAAAATTGCCCGGCCACGTGCTTCACTCTCACGTAAAGATGCTTCATTGATTTGTTTTTGTTTATCACTATTTAAAGTCACCAGTAAATTACTGCAGGTAATTAAAAATGGATTCAACTTACTGACCAGTTCATCGTTATAACCACCTTGACGATTGGCGATACCAACCATGCCAATAATTTCCTCTCCATCAAAAAAAGGAATGCCTAAAAAAGCATTAAGCGCCGGATGGCCCTCTGGTAGACCAGTTCTACGAGGATCGTTATAAGGATCATTCGCAATAACGACACCTTTAGTCGTAATTACCTCACCAAATAGCGATTTTAAATTGGTAAATTCCAGACCATCAGCTGCACCTTGCTGATAAAACTCAGAAGTTTCTTCATTCCAGGAAATATCGGTTATTGCATGAGTTTTTAAATAAGCTTGATGACTTTCATTGCTATGAATTTCCCCTATAAAGCCATATTCACTTTCTGTTAATTTTAGTAATTGCTCTAGCAGGCGATCAAATATCTTTTTAAAATCACTGCGTAAGGACAGACTGGTTTGTGCTTCAGTAATCGCATTTAATAACTGCCGCTGAAAGGATTCATTACTAAGATCGTGAATAACCCCGGCAAACATGACTTTCCCACCAACAGACATCTCATTAACTGCCAGTAAAAAAGGAAATTTTGCACCATCTTTTCGACGTCCTATAAGTTCGCGGCTTTTACCAATTACTTTCGCTTCTTTAGTTTTGATATAGTGATTAATATAGCTGTTATGCTGACTGCCATGCTGTTCCGGCATTAACATTTTTACATTATGACCAATCACTTCATCAGCTTGATAACCAAATAACTTTTCTGCTGAAGGATTAAAAGAATCAATAATTCCCTTATCATCAATAGTAATAATGCCATCAACCACTGTTTTAAATATGGCTGAAAGACGTTCTTCATGACTCTTCATTAATCATATTCCTGTATAATATTTTATCATTATCATTATCATTATCATAAAATCATATCAGAAAATTTCAACAATCAATAGCCCAAATCCAGGTTGATTTAATTATTGAAACGCTAAATTAATCTCAAACCAAAAGGTTGAGCCTTCTCCAAGTATGCTGGAAACGTCATGTGATGAACAGGGGGAGAGGACATGAAAATATATTCAATTCTAAAGAGTATTTTCATGCTTTTATATTGACACTTGCCGAAGCACACAATCGTTTTGATTTACAAATTGTATGTTGCAGGTATCAGGCAATAGTCATAGAAGAAGATATCTAAATTTACACTTTGCAGTATATTATTCCGCAGTATAGTTTGAGACGGAGTCTCCCAGTTTAGTTGAAAGTTTATTTAATTGACAAGCTGTACCATCAAGTAAATCAGTTTTACTGACGACTTCTTTTGAAGAATCTGTTATATTTAAAACATTTTTATTTAATTGCTCAGCAACATTCGTTTGTTCAATTGAACTGTTCGCGATTTGATTATTCATTGAAGTGACTGTATTTATTTCATCGGCAATAATGTTAAGAACTTCTCCTGTTTTTTCAATTTTGTCACCGGTTATATTGCCTTGTTCCCGACCAAGTTCCATACTCTTAACTGCCTTAGAAGTACCTGATTGAAGGGTTTCAATCATTGAATGAATTTCTTCAGTCGATTCATTTGTTCTCTGAGCTAATGTACGAACTTCATCAGCAACAACCGCAAAGCCACGTCCTTGTTCTCCCGCACGAGCGGCTTCAATAGCAGCATTAAGTGCTAATAAGTTAGTTTGCTCAGAAATTCCCCTGATAACACCGACAACGGAACTAATGGTATTAACATTATCTTCCAATGTAGCCAACGTTTCCTTAGAATCTTCTAGCATATTATTCATTTTATGAACTGAAGAAACGGCTTCTTTTACGACATTATTACCGTTAACAATCTGTCCTTGAACTTGCTCAGCGGAACTTGCCGCATCAGTAGCATTCTGTGAAACAGTTTTGACGCTATTAATCATTTCATCTGTTGCATTTGCAGCTTCCTGTGTTTGAATGTTTTGTTGCGACACGAGATTATTTGTTTCACGACTTAAGACATTTAATGTTTCTCCACTGCTATTAAGTTTATCTGCGACACCTTTAATACTTCCAATTAATTCTGATAATTCGGACATCATTTTATTAAAAGAAATGACTACCGGTTCATTTTCATGTTGTAGGATTTTACTTTTAAGATTCTTAAGTTCTGCCACTTGTTCAACCGCATCAATAATTAGATAACTAATTTCCTTTTCTTTTTGCATACGAATTGAATAGTAAATGAGTACGGCCGCCTCTATAACCACAAAAATTGCGTGTAAAAATGCAATTGACCAGGAACAACCATAATTAAATAACATAATGGGAGAATCACCAATAGATGAACTATTTAATTGTAAGTAGGTAAATAGTAAGTGATGCACTGCGATAACTGCTGCAGCCAGAACAATGGTTAACCAGTCTCGATAAATTAGAAGAAACGCCAGGGCCACAAAAATATGAAAGTGCATTTCAATTTGCCCTAAACTAGCTTGAATCAAAATGACTGAATTTAACATCAAACAAATCGATGCAATTAAAGAAAATATTCGCTGACCTTTAAATACAAAATAAGCAATTGATGCAATGATAGCGATAATTAATGAGCTGACAACACTAAAGCCAGTCGTTCCAACATCATGCATCGATGGGACTAGCCAGGTAGTAAAAGGTAAATGTCCCAGTAAAATGGCATAAACAAATTTATCTGAATCTAATTGTTCATGTATTACTTGATTATTGATGACTTGTCCTTGCATATTTCCCCCTAAATCAACTAATACTCATAAGTTTAGTTAAATCGTTTATCATTTCATCGTGATTTAATTGTATTGATGTATAAATTAACTCTAAAATCCCATCAGGATTTATCAGGAAGATATAACCATTATGGTTAATCTGATAGTTAATTTTACCTTTTTCATTCACATAAGCGTATTCATGATATTTTCTAGCTAATTCCTGAGATTCTTGAAAACTCTTCGTTCTTAAAGCAATAAAATTATCCCCATTTTTTTCAAAATATTGCTTAAGCGTAGCTAGTGTATCCCTTTTTGGATCAAGCGTTATAAATACGAAACGAACTGGCTTATCATTAACTCTATCTTTTATTGCAAGAAAATTAGAAACTTGCAATGGGCAAACCGTTTGGCAATGGGTAAAACCAAACATCAGATAAGAATAAGATCCAGATAGGTCATCTGTACTATAAGTATTCCCTTGGGTATTGCTTAAATCAAACTTTGGTGCTGGTTTATCTACCTTAAGACCATAATAATCATGATTAGATATCTGAGAAATAAAATAAGGCAAAACAAAGATAAGTACAATGCTTATTATTAATAATGTATAACCAAAAATAGTATTTTTATTTAAGTCTGACATATAAAGTAGATTATGATTTTATAAAAGTTATTGTGATATATCGACAAGTTATTTAAAAACTTAAGTACTTATTTTTGTTTTAGAATTTTAATTTTTCTAAATTACTTTTGGGTTTGATGTTTTAATCTTCAGCCCCTATTATAATGTACCAATGACAAAGACCGGCTCAACTCTTAGATTATCCAATAACGTAAGCTTATCCATCAATGATATTGAGTTCAGTTTTATTCGTGCTCAAGGTTCAGGTGGTCAGAATGTCAATAAGGTTTCCACTGCCGTTCATTTACGCTACGATATTAATAATTCATCGCTACCTGAGTATTATACAAAACGATTGCTCAACTATAGCGATCACCATATCACCACTGATGGTGTCATTATTATCAAAGCACAGAGTTTTCGAACTCAGGAGCAAAATCGTGAAGATGCCATTATGCGTTTAGTTGAACTTATTAAAAAGGCGATGATTGTGAAGAAAAAAAGACGTATCACTAAACCAACTAAGTCTTCAAAAAAAAGACGACTGGATAATAAAGTGAAAGCAGGACAGCAAAAAGTATTAAGACGTAAAGTTGATTTTTAAAAAAGGTAATCAAAAATAGAATTTATTCGAATGAATTATGAAAAAATATTAGCAGAGTTAAATAATGCCTCATTATTTGAGCTTAATCGTTTAGATCAGGCAATATAGGTCATACTCAATGGCGGGGTGGCTTATTCCTTATTAAATCCAGTTGTCGATGGAGATACGGATAATTTATTCCTGGAAGGTGATATCCTACCGTCTGAAGACTGATCTAAAAGAGAACAAGTGAATAATTGATGCGAGTATTATTTTGGCATTGTGAAAATTTTTCCTGGGTGCCTGAGTTTAAAACTTTGAATTATGCATTCTGAATGGGTTAGCTGTCGACAGATTTGCTTAATCAACGAGTTATTATTTAGCTAACGGGTGTAAAAGACCTGTTAAGTGCTTTTCTCCATATTTTTTTTGATAAAATTTGACTTAGCTTTTATCAATGTTGTTGCTAAAAAAGCACCTATGGCTACACTGAAAATAACCGACACAGGTCCGGACAACATCGCAGAAATAGCGCCGGCAATTAAAGCGCCAACGATAATTTCATCAAAACCTTCATCAAAAGTTAGCCCAACTATTAAAGTTGTAACAATAGCAACAGCTGAACTAATAACAGAATCTCTCATGTGATCTGAAAACAAGACAAAATAGCTTATGATTGAAATAGAAAATACACTAAGTACAATATGTAATTTTTTAAACTTATCTGTATTTCTACGAGTTAATGATACATCGTTTTCCATTTATATTCCCCCTATATAATAGAATACTCACATTTAATTATAACTGCAAATAGTGGAAAATAAAGGCATATTTTAATAAAATATCAATGATTTATGAAATTACATACAATAAAACGAAAAATTATATCTTTTAGAACTCTGTATAACCTGGCTCAATCAAAGTTCTCTATCTATTTTCAGAAGATGAAAAATTAATTGATGTACATAAACTTTCAAATATTGCATTATGTTTATGCAAAGCGTTTATATCTGCTGATAAAATTAGGATGGAACATTTAATTGAATTTGGTTTCGACCATTTTGTTTCGCTAAATAACAGGCAGAGTCTGCAGCGGCAAGAGTATTTTTCAGATTTTGACTATGTTGGCTTATTTCAGTAATACCGACGCTCATACCCACATAAAAAGTCTGACCTTTGCAATTAAAAGCAAGCGCATTCACAGATTCAATCAATTGATTTCCATATTCAACGGCCTTTGCTATTGAACAAGCTTCTAATAATACAGCAAATTCATCACCACCTAATCTGGCCAGACTATCACTCTGACGGGTATGTTTTTGGAAAATTCTAGTAATATCAATCAGTAACTTATCACCAGCTTCATGACCACAAGTATCATTCACAGTTT
The DNA here is from genome assembly GCA_015231865.1 of Gammaproteobacteria bacterium. Lineage (GTDB taxonomy): Bacteria > Pseudomonadota > Gammaproteobacteria > GRL18 > GRL18 > JADGAU01. Next base: position 26,866 of record JADGAU010000029.1, read on the forward strand.
TAAATTTATCTAAATCGATAAAGCACAGTGCATGAGCTAAATGTGTCGACTTAGAAGTTTCAATGGCATGATTCAGCAGTTTCTCAAATTCTCGTCGATTAAGTAAACCGGTTAAAGGATCATGACTTGCTTCGTAGTTAAGTTGTTTAGTCATATCATGTATTAAGGAGACATCTCTAAAAACCAGTATTGCACCAAGTATTATATTATTAGCATAAGTTATTGGTGCGACAGTGTAATCAATTGAAAAGGTACTGCCATCAGATTTTCTATGTGCCATCTTATGGGTTGCACTAACAGTTTTTCTACTGGCAAGAGATTCAGAAATTGGATTAGTAGGCCTTGTTTGTTCAGATTGATTTTCGATTTCAACTATTGAATCAATTGTTTTGCCAATCATTTGTTCCTGATTAAATATAAGAAGGCTTTCTGCAGATGGATTAACCATTTCAATAATGCCATGAGCATCTGTGCTTATTATTGCATCGCCAATAGAACTAAGCGTAATTTGAGCACGCTCTTTCTCTTCAAATAATTTGGTTTCAGCAATATCAATTTTTTTGGTATAAATTTTTGCTGTGATTGAAGCTAGTATAAATACTGTAATGGCAATAACAATAAGAATGAACTTAGTTTCCTGATAGGTTTTTTTAGCTTTTAATGACGCTTGATGAGCAGATTTTTTTTGAAAATCAATAAGCTTATTCAACTCAAGCAATACCTCATCTTGTGCCGGCATTGCTTCATGCAGGAGAATATTTTTTGCTTTTGTTAATAAATCTTCAATGGCTAATTCCAATACTTTGTTTTGACTTGGAACTGCCCGGGTTGAAGTAATATGCCCCTGGGCTCTCAAAATATTGAGTTCTTCTTCTGACAAATCCATTGACATTAATTTGATCCTATTGTCAGCAAATAAAGAACCGTAGTGATCAAGATTGATTGTTTGTTCGTCTCTTTCAAAAGGATCTTTTGTTAATACTAACCGGTGTAATAAAATACTTCTTTCTCTAGCTGAATGAAGCATATTTGAGGTAAATTCAATTTTCAGGTTATTATTATTAATGATTTGATCAAGATCGTATTTAATCTCTTTAATGCTATTGAAGCTAATAAAAGTTAGCAACAACATGAGCGCAATTTGAAATGAAAAGGCTAGATATAAATGTTGTTTAGATTTTATTTCCATAATAACTCTTAAATAACAAAAATATTTTTCCCTTACTTTTTAGTTATTTATAGAAAACGGGCAAAAATATTTTATGGTTGACGA
>JADGAU010000002.1 GCA_015231865.1 Gammaproteobacteria bacterium
CCAATACCTTGAATCTTATAGCTTATTCTTCACCACCCATAAAACCTAATAAGTGTAATAGGCTGGTAAAGAGGTTAAAAATTGATACAAATAGAGTCACAGTAGCCATAATATAATTGGTTTCGCCGCCATGAATAATATTGCTGGTTTCATATAAAATTAGCCCTGACATTAACAATACAAACATCGCAGAAACTGCTAATGATAAGCTGGGTATTTCAAAGAAAATGGCCGCAAGACCTGCAATAAATGCCAGTAGAATACCAACCATCAAAAATCCACCCATAAAGCTAAAATCTTTTTGAGTTGTCAGTGCATACCCGGATAATCCAAGGAATATGATACCTGTGCCACCCATTGCTAACATCACAATTTGAGCACCATTACCCAATGAAAGGTAATTGTTAATAATTGGCCCCAGGGTGTAACCCATAAAACCAGTTAAGGCAAAGACAAATACGATACCCAGAGATTGATTACGATATTTTGAGGTTAAAAATAATAAGCCAAAATAGCCAACTAAGGTCAAAATTATTCCTGGATGAGGTAAATTCAAGGCCATAGAAATACCAGCCATTAGCGCACTAAATAATAGAGTCATAGACAGTAGTGTATAGGTATTGCGTAAAACCTTATGACTTGACAATGCCGACGTTTGGCTAAATTCTGAATTTAGCGATTCAATATTGTTCATTTGTTGCTCCTTTATCATTGATATATGCTTTAGCTAAGCTAAAACTTCACTTGTTTGTTCATTAAATACAAAAGGGTTTAGCTGTCTTTTATGCGATTGCTTTCGACCTATTTTTCTAACAACAGTACGGCTCGCTCGGTCACAGGCAAAATCAATTGCGGTATAGATATCTGTTTGTACATCTTCAATAACAACATCAGGTAATCCATTTAAACTGATTAGTAAATGACAGCGTTTATCCGAGCCGCCTTTAGGTCCGTTGATATCAGACAAGCGCATATTGATTCTATGGATATGTTCGCTTTTATTAGCTAAGGCAAAGTTGATACGTTTTTTTGCATAAGAAGATAAAGCCTCAGTTAAAGTAAATTTACGCGTAGAAATATTTATTTTCATATCTATATCCTTATCAGTACATTTATAAGAGATGACATCATAAATTCCTTTATTAATAAATAAAAGTCGATTATAGTTTCTTAATACTTCGTAAAAAACGAATAATAAATAACATGATGAATTATAAACACCTGCATTATTTTTGGACTGTGGCAAAGGAAGGTGGTATAGCACGTGCTAGTGAACGCTTACATATCACTCCGCAAACAATTAGTGGACAGTTAAGCTTGCTTGAAGATTACTTAGGCGTAAGTCTCTTTAATCGAGTGGGACGAAACTTAGAAATTACAGAAACCGGGAGAATGATATTAAGTTATGCAGATGAAATATTCTCTCTGGGAAGTGAATTAGAAGATACTCTTCATCATTTGCCGGAAGGTAGGCCTCAGCTATTTAAAGTTGGCGTGGTTGATGTTGTACCCAAGTTTGTAGCACATCAAATTCTTAAAACTTCTTTAGAATTGAAAGAGCAAATTCGTTTACTCTGTAAAGAGGCAAGTATTGAAAATTTATTGGCAGAACTCTCGCTACATCATCTTGATTTAGTCATCGCTGATCGCCCAATCCCACCGAATGTCAGCACTCGTGCCTATAATCACAAATTAGGTGAAAGTGCTATCAGTTTCTTTTCAACAACAGAGATAAAAGAAAAATTAACACCACAATTTCCCAAATGCCTGGATAATGCGCCTTTATTATTACCATCAGCAGGTAGTCAGTTACGGGAAAATATTAATCAGTGGATTGATAAATATCATCTTCATCCAAAAATTGTTGCTGAATTTGATGATAGTGCTTTAATGAAAGCTTTTGGTCAGGCGGGGGCTGGTATTTTTATTGCTCCATCCGTTATTCAATCAGAAGTTGAACAACAATTTAATGTTGTTGCGATTGGTCAAACGACTGAAATCAAAGAGCAGTTTTATGCCATTTCTACCTCAAGACATGTGGTTCACCCTGTTATTTCAGCCGTACTTGATGGAGCAAAAAATTCTTTATTTAAATCTGAACACTTAAATTAAGAATCGCTAATCATTTTTTTTCTGAAGTATTGTTTGTCTAACGTGTTCAGCGAAGCCTGTACCTGCTTCGGAATAGAAATTATAGACAGAATCTGCTCCTGCCGCATTTAAGTTTTCAATTTCATCTTCGTATAGAGCTATCGCTGCAATTTCGCCTTTAAAATTAATTTCCTTTAGCTTATTAATGATAAATTCATTTTTTTCATAAGTAGGTAAATTTAAAAAAGCGACTTTGCAGTCATCCAGGTTAATCTTAGACCAAAAATCCTGATCCATTGTATCGGCATAAAGTACCTTCCTTTTATTACTAACGTGCTTAATCACAATATTTCGGTCGTAATCAATTCCAATGGTACTTTTAGTATCGTACTGAGACAAGTCATCATAGAGCCCGGTACCGATTCTTCCCATACCAAAGATAATATTTTGATAGCCTTCAACACTAACAGGTTTTTCATCCGTTAATCGATCGTTACTTTGAAAAAATCGTAATTTTTCGGCAAATTTTGCATAAATTGTATGTGCATGCAAATTTAAAGGAGAGGCAATAATAAAACTAAAAGTGAGGGCAATAGCAACAGAAATAAGCCAGTCGGCACTAATCCAACCATTGTTAACGGCAATAGCACCAACAATTAATCCAAATTCAGAATAATTGGCTAGACTAATCGAGGTTAAAAAAGACGTTCTTGATCTGAGTTTTGTTTTTACTAATAAATAGAAATAAGCAAATGTTTTGAGTAATAAAATCAAGGTAAGAATAGCTGCTACAAATAAATTATCGGTATCTGGATCTCCAGCTAAGCCGATATTGATAAAGAAGGCGACTAAAAATAGATCTTTAAAGTTATAAAGAGTGGATGCAACTTCTTTAGATTTAGGATGGTTTGCAAGTAATATCCCAAAAATTAGGGCACCCAGATCCGCTTTCATATCCATAAATTCGAAAAGTCCTGCACCACCAATAGCCAGGAGTAATGAATATAGAACCAGTAATTCACCATGTTCAACCTGATCCATAATCCGGTATAAAAGAGGGCGTATAAAAGGCAGTGATATGATAATGAAAGGAGCCCATAAAGAAGGTGGCTTTCCTGTTGAAGCGGTAAGGAAAATAACAGCAAAGATATCTTGAATAATTAAAATGCCAATAGCAATTTGAGCATAAAGGGCGCCCATTTCACGTTTGCTTTCTAATACTTTAATAGCAAACACGGTACTGGAGAAGCTTAAGGTAAATGCCAATAATAAAATATTCGATAAGTTCAGTTCTGCAAAAGAAAAGAGTTGAAGCCAACTCAGTGCAATGAAAATTAGGCTATAAAATAAAATACTAATCAGAATATGGGCGCTGGCGACACCCCAAATTTGTATTCGTAATAAACTCTTTAGATTCAGTTTTAAGCCTATAATAAAAAGCATTAAGGTGACACCAAGATCCGCAATTTCTCTTAATTCATGAGAGCTTTCATGGCCTGTAGATTTAAGCAGAAAACCTACACCAAGAAAGCCCAACATGGGCGGTAAGCCAAGTTTGTAGGCAATAAAACCCATTGCAAAAGTGATCAGCAACCATTCTGCTTCTTGTAAAGAGATTACAATAAAAGTGAGATCCATATTACTTATTTTTTACGCTTATGCATGTTCTAATTTGGCCATTTAATTATAAATATATCAGGTGTGATAGTTCATGATTATGAACAAAAAACTTACCATTCAGATACAATAAGTTTGCAAGGTAATTCAAACTTTTTCAATATTTATTTTAGTAAGTTTACAACGGAGATTTTAAGGATGCCAGTATAGAATTGATTAGTGCTGATCAATACACTCTAATATTATCGGCGAGTAGAATTATTAAGCCTGTGGTAATCAGGGATTAAGGCAAAATCAGCTTTTTCTTCATGCTTTTGACTCAGACTCAATAGGTAAAGTATTTTTATTTGTTTCATTATTGCGATATAAATTTGGAAAAATAAAATAGCAATAAGAGAGAGTAAGGCAAGTAACATAATTAAGGTACCGGTTGACATATCAACACCCTTATAAAAGTAGAAAAATCATCACAACAATTCATGTGCTTTATCGTAACTATGTTTTGATTATATCTATATTATCATTTAATGCAAATAATAATAGTTATTATTTGCATTAAGATTATCGTTACTCTAAAATGCAACGGTTTTTAAATTTTGGAGTGATAAATAATGATGACAAAGTTATATAATTTTTTGATTTACGCTGTGCTTGTATCCATACTAGTATCCCCATCTCTAGCATTTTCTCAGGAACTAAATGTTTACTCTGCTAGAAAAGAAGCGTTAATTAAACCTATCTTGGATACATTTACAAAGCAAACGGGGATTAAGGTCAATTTAATTACAGCAAAAGCTGACGCCTTGTTAAAGCGAATTGAATCTGAAGGTCGTAATACCCATGCTGATGTCTTCATCACTACCGATGCTGGGCGCTTGTATCGTGCTAAGGAAGCGGGTGTTTTACAAGCATTTAACTCCGAAGTTTTGGAGAAAGCAATTCCTGAAAATTTAAGAGATCCAGAAGGTTATTGGTATGGGTTAAGTGTTCGTGCAAGAACAATTTTGTATGTTGATAAATATATTGATAAGTCAAAACTATCAACTTATGAAGCATTAGCCGAGCCAGAATTCAAAGGCAAAATATGTATACGTTCTTCTAATAATATCTACAATCAATCATTAGTTGCATCAATGCTTGAGGCTAATGGTGAAGCTAAAACACAGCAATGGGCTAACAAATTTGTAAAAAATCTAGCTCGTAAACCTAAAGGGGGTGATCGTGATCAGGTTAAAGCGGCAGCTTCTGGGCAATGTGATGTAGCGGTGGTTAATACTTATTATTTTGGCAAAATGCTGAAGTCAAAAAAATCAAAAGAATTAAAAGCGGCTCAAGCAGTTAAAGTCTTTTGGCCTAATCAGCAAGATAGAGGCACACATGTGAATGTCAGTGGCGCGGCAATTGCAAAACATTCGAAAAACCCTGAAAATGCAAAACGCCTAATTGAATTTTTATCTTCAAAAGAAAGCCAGCAGTGGTATGCCAGTGTTAATTATGAATACCCTGCAAGAGCAGATGTAGAACCTTCAGATTTATTAAAGTCCTGGGGTACATTTAAATCGGATACTTTAAACCTTGCTAAGTTGGGTGAGAATAATGCTAAGGCTGTGATGATTATGGATCGTGCTGGCTGGAAGTAAGTGGTGTGCAATAGTCAAGGAATCAATTTGATGATTCCAGCAAGCTCTCCCGAAGCTCTGAACCTGGAGAGGAAGTCATTTAATAAATTGAATGATAGATAATATACCCAACTAAATGATAATGACCAAACAATTAAAAAATCTCCATTGGAATTTCTGGCTGATCGGTGTATTGCTGCTTAGTCTGTTTTTCTCAACACCTGTTCTAACGGTATTTTTATCTTCCGTCTTTAGCAGTGGTCTGGGTGAGTCTGGTATCTGGCAGCATTTACTGGATACAGTATTAAAGGATTATATTCAAAATTCTTTATGGCTAATGATTGGTGTTGCTTTTGGCAGCTTGATCATTGGCGTTTCAACTGCCTGGTTAACTTCTGTTTGCGAATTTAGAGGTCGTAGAATTTTCCAGTGGTCTTTATTATTACCACTGGCATTTCCCGCCTATATTATTGCTTATACCTATACCGGTATGCTGGACTTTGCCGGTCCGGTGCAAACCGCTTTGCGTGATGTCACTGGATGGACTGCCAGAGATTATTGGTTTCCTGAGATTCGTTCTATTGGTGGTGCCATTATCATGTTTTCGCTGGTGCTATACCCCTATGTTTATTTACTCGCCAGAGCTGCTTTTTTAGAACAATCGACCATTACTCTGGAAGCCAGTCGCAGTTTAGGCAAGGGCACATGGTATAGTTTTTTTAAAGTTGCATTACCCATGGCCAGGCCTGCCATTATTGCCGGACTTTCTTTGGCTTTAATGGAAACGCTGGCGGATTTTGGTACGGTAGAATATTTTGGTATTTCAACTTTTACCACCGGAATTTATCGCACCTGGTTTGGACTGGGAGATTCAGGCGCTGCAGCGCAACTTTCATCCTTGCTTTTATTTTTTGTTTTGGCTTTGCTACTGTTAGAACGCTGGTCAAGGCGTCAAAGTAAGTTTTATCAGCAAAGTGGTAAAAAAATGCAAAGTAAGCGCATCGTTTTGTCAGGTGCCCATGCCTGGGCAGCTTTTTTTGCGTGCTTATTACCGCTATTATTCGGATTTCTACTGCCATTTTTTCAATTATCCATCTGGTCCTGGGAGACTGCTGATGAGATGATCAATAAGGAATTTTTTATTCTAGCCTATCATAGTTTGGAGTTAGCTTTAATCACGGCTTTCTTAGCTTTAGTTGTGGCCTTATTTATGGGCTATGGAAAACGTCTTCATGGCAATCGTCTTATGGGATCTTTAATTCGTATGACTTCATTAGGTTATGCGGTGCCGGGAACTGTGATAGCAGTTGGCGTTCTGATCCCTTTTACCTGGATTGATAATACCATTGATAGTTTTAGTCGCGAGGTGTTTGATTATTCAACCGGACTTATTTTTTCAGGCACTCTATTTGCCTTAGTTTTTGCCTACCTGGTCAGGTTTTTATCCGTTTCAATTGGTACCGTTGAATCAGCCCTTGAAAAAATTAAACCGTCAATTGATGATGCCTGTCGTTCTTTAGGAACAGGTGGTTTTAAAATGCTTGCTAAAGTACATCTGCCCATTATGCGAACCAGTTTATTAACTGCCTTGTTGTTAGTTTTTGTGGATATTTTAAAAGAGTTGCCAGCAACTTTATTATTAAGGCCATTTAACTTCAATACCTTAGCAGTCAGAGCTTATGAGCTTGCCGCAGATGAACGTTTACAAGATGCGGCGAGTGCATCAATTATGATTGTATTAACCGGAATTTTGCCAGTACTTTTACTTTCCTATACTATTTCAAAGAATAAATCATGAATGTGAAAATAAAGAACATTGAACAAACTTATTTAAGTGTCAATGGCGTTAGTATGGCTTATGCTGACTTAAAGATACTTGATAATCTTTCCATGAAATTGAAAAAAGGAGAAATTGGCTGTCTTCTGGGTTCTAGTGGCTGCGGTAAGACAACTTTACTACGTTCAATTGCTGGCTTTGAAAAGCCACAACAGGGCACTATTTCTCTTAATGATCAGACGCTAATAAGTGATGGACAATTTATTCCACCTGAGAAACGAGGAATCGGTCTGGTTTTTCAGGATTTTGCTTTGTTTCCTCATTTAACTATCGAAGCGAATATCAGTTTTGGCTTGAGCTCACTCAACCGTTCAGAACGAAAACAACGTGTTAATGAAATGCTGCAATTGATTGGACTGGAAGAAACTCGTCAACGATATCCTCATCAACTATCAGGTGGACAACAACAGAGAATTGCTTTGGCCAGAGCACTTGCACCAAAGCCGCAATTATTATTGTTAGATGAACCATTTTCGAGTCTTGATGTAGAATTACGTGAACAATTAGCAATAGATATTCGTAATATTTTAAAACAATTACATATCTCGGCAATTATGGTGACTCATGATCAAAATGAAGCTTTTATGGTGGCAGATAAAATTGGATTGATGAGAAACGGACAAATTGTCCAATGGAGTACGCCTTATGACCTGTATCATAAACCTCAAAATGATTATGTGGCTGGTTTTGTTGGCAAAGGCTCTATTATTCCTGGAATCATTATCGATGATGGAACCGTTGAGACCGTTTTAGGTACATTAAAAGGCCATTTTGATATGCCTCCCTATTGTAAAACGGAAGCTTGTCACGAATATATGGACAATATTGATAGTTATGATAAACACATTGGTGAAGGGATACGTACAATTGAATCAGCAATTGATTTCTCAATACCTGAGCCCTGTAAGAAAAAAGGCTGTGAAGTGAGTTTACTGATTCGCCCGGATGATGTAATTCATGATGATGATAGTAGCCTGGCACTGGAAATTACTTCAAAAGTATTTAAAGGTGATGAGTTTTTATACCAGTTAAAAATTGATGATGAACACCATCTTTTGTGTAATGTTCCCAGCCATCATAACCATGCTTTAAACTCTAAACTGGGAATTAAGATGGATGTAGAGCATATTATTTTACTGAAAAAACAAACGTAATTGAAAATCATTATTATTTATGTTGAATTGATATAATATTTTCTTTAGAATCGCAAAATAATTGTAATTATTGTTAATAACTTTATCTAAGGATATAAAAAATGAAAAAACTTCCACTGGCATTTGCCGTTTCCTCTGCTTTAATTTTATCAACACAGACTCATGCTGAAGAGGTAATTTCTGTAATGGATGCGGTTGAGATTGGAGGATTAATTGAGGTTGAAGCACAAAATGTTTCCCCAGATGGTGCTGCAAGCAGCAGTGACATTTATGTTGCAACTGCCGAATTAGGTATTGGAGCTAAAATTAATAAAAATGTTACCGCCGATATGGTTTTATTATATGAAGGTCCTGATGCTACCTTAGAACTTGATGCTGCAACTATTACTATTACACCCGATAGCATGCCTCTGTCTTTCACATTTGGTAAAACAGGTGTTCCTTTTGGTGTTTTTGACACAAATCTATTGTCAGATCCATTAACAATGGCGCTAGCTGAAACGGCAGTAGATGCAGGTGCACAGGTTGCATTAGAAGCAGGTGGTTTTAATGCAGCAGTATTTGTGTTTAATGGTCCATCAAAATATGATGATGATACTGTTAATGACTATGCTGTTACAGCGGGATATGCCATCGAAGGAGATTTTTCTTTTGCTATGCAAGTTGGTTATATGAATAATATTGGAAATACAGATACTCTCAGTGGATATGATAATGATGATGACGAGAGTAATGGTGTTTCTATGTCGGTGGTTAAGAATGATGTGGCTGCAATGACCGTTGCCTTATCTATGAGTTTTGCAAATTTTACACTTATTGGTGAATATGTTGCCGCTCAAGATGCTTTTGAAAATACTGAATTAGCTAACTGGAAGGGTGAAGGAGCCGAACCTAGTGCCTGGAATGCTGAATTAGCATATAGTTTGGGAAGTGCAACTGTCGCAATTGGGCGACAGCAGACAGATGATGCAATTAACCTTGGCTTATCAAAAGCCAGAAATTTATTTGCCTATTCAGTTGAACTTTATGAAAACACGACCCTTACTGTAGAATTCGCAAATGAAGAAGATTATGCCGGTTCGGAAACTAAAATAGTTACAGGACAATTAGCTGTTGAGTTTTAATCTAAAAGGCTAAATTATGCCTGTGATATTTGAAAATGCAGCAAGACTTCTTTAATTTTTTGTAATTGAGCAAAGAGATCTATGTAATTCAACCAATAATTAAAAGTAATGAAGCCTGCATTTTCAAAGGTTACTATTATATAAATGCCATGGTCGACAAATTCGGCCATGGCATTTTTGTTTATAATTATAAACTCAGTGATAGTTATGAATTTAAAATATTACGAAAAGAAATAGTAACTCCTAAAGCACCAGCAAATATTAAAAAGTGGAATTCAATTGAGTTAATAAAACTCTGACTAAGTATCGTTAGAGATGCAAGATCTTCGGGCGATTTATGTTCAATTATTCCTGCAATACCCATAAACATTATCAAGGCAGAAAAAGTTAGCAGTATGTAGTGCTGTTCCTTAAGAAAATCACTGATTATCAATTTGTTGCTGTGATGATGTACCATGTTAACACCTCCATAAATTTCCTATAGTAAGAAAATTTTATTAATGAAATAAATCATACTGTTTTGGTATACTATAATGTATAATAATAAAAAATCAACTATAAAGAGTAAAAAATGATTAAAATAGGTAAATTAGCGGATTATGCATTATTGATTTCACATTTTATGAATCGGGTAGAGTCCGATGAAAAACGCTTTACTAATGATGAAATTAGTCATAATACAAAACTACCCATTGCGACTGTCAGAAAATTATTAAAAAAGTTGGTTGATGCTAAAATTGTTATCGCCTATAGAGGCAAACATGGCGGCTATCATCTGGCAAAATCTGCAAAAAATATAAGTTTATTGGATATAATTACAGCGGTGGAGGGGACTATTTCTATAACTGAATGCGCAACTCAACAAAATGCCTGCGAATATTCTCAGCACTGCTCAATGCAAACCAATTGGCAAAGCATTAATCAATATTTAATCAATACTTTTAATGCAATTAGTTTGGCTGAGATGTCTCAGAATTTAGATCAAACTGTGATCCGTTCCAGATTTCAATAGTCTTGGCTCTGGTATATAATCCTTTAGTAGTTGCTACTCAGCGTAATTACCTTTTACCTTAATTTCGGTGTTATTTTCGTCTAAACGCGCTTATTAGTAGCAACCGTACATATTACTTTTGTGGTTACTACATTGGAGAAATGAATGAAATATTACCAATTTTTTGTTGCTGCTGTGGCATTGTTACTGATTACTTCCTCACTAACAGCTGCACCATTATGGCAAAGTAATGAAATTTTCTTACTTCATGGTAAAGGCTATGAAGTTAATTCGGACAAGCAAAGTGTGATGACATTGGAGCATGCAAGTGGCTGGTCATTTGGTGATGTTTTTGCTTTTGTTGATATCAATAAATACCATCATTCAAATGAAAGCACTGATTATTATGGTGAAATAAGTCCGAGGCTGAGCTATAACAAGCTTAGTAATAATAAAATTAATGGCACGCTACAGGATATTTTACTGGCGACAACGCTGGAATTTGGTAAAGGTGATGTTGAAGGATTATTATTGGGTGTTGGCTTTGATTTTAAGTTCCCGGGATTTAATTATGTAAATGTAAATATATATCGCCGTTTTATCAATACCGAACGTGATGGAGAAACAATACAAATAACGCCAGCATGGTCGCTTAATTTTAGTCAGAATGTAAGCTTTGAAGGATATGCAGATTGGAATATTACCAGCGATGATAATTATAAGGAAAATTTTCATTTTAATCCGCGCTTAAAATACACTATCCCTGTTTTATCTAATAAGGCAGCAATTGGTTTGGAATATAGCTATTGGAAAAATAAATATGGTATAAAAAGTTCTTCAGCATTTAAAACAGATCAAGAAGCTATTAGTTTATTTATTAGCCTGATACTTTAGTTTTAAGTGATTAAGTTTAAAAATATATCAGCTTTTCTGCTGGATATGGATGGCGTGCTTTTCCATGGTATGAAGCCAATTGATGGCGCTGTGCAATTTATGGACGCTATCTATGATTACCCGCATGTTTTTATAACAAACAATCCCATTCGAACACCAGATGCTGTAGCGGACAAGATGGAAGCGATAGGTTTTACTCGCCCTAATGAAGAGCAAATTATTACTTCCGGTGAAGCAACAGCACTTTGGTTATCTCAACAAAAAGCAAATTTCCGATATTTTGCTGTGGGAGCGGAAGGTCTTCATCAAAGTCTACAGAAATATGGTATTGAAGATAAAGATGATGCTGATTTTGTCATTGTTGGTGAAGGTGCAGGAATTGATTATGATGCAATTATCATTGGAATTAATCTTATTTTAAAATCCCGGGCAAAACTGATAAGCACAAATCCTGATAGTAGTGTTGATGATGTTTATCGAGGAAAACATGCGGTATTACCTGGAGGTGGTGCTCTTGTCGCACCTTTTACCATTGCCACTGGTCAACAAGCAATTACCATTGGTAAACCCAACCCTTTGCTTTATGAAATAGCATTGCAATCATTTCTTCAACAGGACAATGCTCATGATTACCAATTTGAAGATTGCTTAATGATTGGAGATAGACCAGATACAGATATTATTGGAGCACAAAAATTATCTATTCAAACAGCACTGGTGAGGACCGGACGTTTTGCTCCTGGTCAAAAATTACCAAAACATATGACTGCACCAGATTGGGATGTTGATTCTCTAAAAGAGCTCTTAAAATGCTTACAATAAGTATTGTTACTGTTTATAAACGGTAACTCTTATCTTGAGACATCTTTAGGTTCATTTAACAGCCCTGTTAATACCTCTGAAAGTTCCTTAGGCTGAAATTTTGGTACATAAGCATCAGCTCCAACACCTTTACCTAAACTTTGGTTTGCGTCTGCAGATAAAGATGAATGCATAATAACAGGAATATTGGAAAAACGAGGGTCTGATTTTATTTTCTTAGTTAGAACGTATCCATCCATTTCCGGCATTTCAACATCGGTTAATATTGCCTGTATATAATGATTCGTTGGTAATCCATTGGTTTCAGCACGACCTGCAATTTCCTGTAACTTTTCCCAGGCTCTCGCGCCATTAATAGCACTAACATGTGCCACATGCATACGCTCTAAGGTTTGCTCAATTTGATGACGTGCCACAGATGAATCATCAGCAAATAATACCGTCATATTTTCGTTATCCAGGCTTTCAATGCTTTCAAGAGCACTAATTTCTTCTCCAAAGTCAGCAGTTTCAGCTAATACTCGTTCGACATCCATAATCATGACGATGCGTTCGTCTTTAAGTTCGGTAACCGCTGTAACCAACCCCCCCATTCGTTTTGCTAACATTTCAGGTGGAACCTTTATATCACTCCATTGTAAACGAAGAATATTTTCAACTGAATGTACCAAAAAGCCTTGCATGTGTTTATTGTATTCAGTAACGATCAGAATTTCTGGTGGTGTGCTAACTGAAATACCACAAAAGTTTGCTAAATCAACAACGGGTACCATAATTCCACGAAGACTTGTCATGCCGATAACGGATGGAGGCATATCGGGCGCACGAGTAATTGGAGGTACATGCATAACTTCACGAACCTTAAATACATTAATACCAAAAACTTCTTCCCGTTTAGTATTCACATCAGTTCCTAAGCTAAACAGTAGAACTTCAAGTTTATTAGTGCCTGCAAGATTTGTACGTTCATCAACAGATTGAATGAAATTAGCCATGCCTTTTTCCTAAAATAAAAGTTTTCCAATTAGGGATAATATAGTCTGATAAGTATGAATAGTATAGTCTATTTAAAATGTATAACGACAACCCTTATGAAAACTTTAGGGAAATTATGATTTGTTAGCAAATAAAATTAAATTAAAGCGACCTTTTAGAACAGTTTTCTCGATGTAAATCTCTATGTTATACTTATTGTGTTTATCTTTTTTCAAATGGTTAATAATGAATAATGACACGCTAGATACACCATCCGATATTATTGAAGAAGACTTTTCTTCTGATGCAGCGGTTGATGAAATTCTTAATTTAAAAGAAATAACGCGTTCTACTATTGATTCAAGAAATCATGCTTTATCTTTATATGCAGATGTTATGAATTATTTGTCTCAGGAACAAGGTAGTGAAGCAAGTGTTACCTTAAGAGAAGTTTTAGAAGACTTGTGTGAACAACTTGTTGATTATACTGGGAAAATCCATTTTAGCTTATCTACACTATTAGAGGATGATCCTCAAAATAAAGGTGTTTCTGATTTATTAATTGAAAACACTCAAAAAATACTAGATTTCCATGATAGCTATAATAGTGATGTGATAGAAATTAAAGTTGATAACTTGCCTGAAAAATTAAATCGTCTTGGTGAAGTTATGGCTGAACGAGCATTACTTGAAGATAAATTATTAGATGTGCTTTTACTGGAACAATAACTAACTTATTACCGGCAATCACTTCCAATCATTACCGGCATAGTAACAAATCAGGATAAATGATATCCCCCCTAAAAAAGGAATACCGATGAATTTATTTAATAAATTAAACCTAAGCTTAGTAGCAATATGCAGTCTTTTTTTTAGTCAAAGCTTAATGGCTGCTGAAACTATTAGTGGTGCTGACACTGCTTGGATCATGACCTCAACGGCTTTAGTTTTATTTATGACTTTACCTGGACTGGCACTTTTTTATGGTGGCCTGGTTCGTACCAAGAACGTGTTATCGATTCTTATGCAATGTTTTGCAATTACGGGCATTATGTCAATTATTTGGGTCATCGTTGGTTATTCATTGGCTTTTGGTGATGGTGGTAGTTTAAATGGTTTAATCGGTGGCTTTGATAAAATACTTTTTAGCGGCGTTTTAGAAGAAAGCATTTCTGGGTCAATTCCGGAATCTTCATTTGCCTTATTTCAAATGACTTTTGCGATTATTACCCCGGCACTGATAATTGGTGCTTATGCAGAACGCGCAAGATTTTCTGCGATGATGTTATTTAGTGCAGTTTGGTTAATTTTGGTTTACTTACCAATTACTCATTGGGTATGGGCCGAAGGTGGCTGGTTATTTGAAATGGGTTTATTGGATTTCGCCGGTGGTACGGTTGTACACGTAACAGCAGGTGTTGCTGCTTTAGTTTCTGCCATTGTGTTGGGTAACCGTCGCGACTTTGGCAAACATGCAATGCCTCCACATAATATGACCATGACAGTAACAGGTGCGGGCATGCTATGGGTTGGCTGGTTTGGTTTTAATGGTGGTAGTGCATTAGCAGCTGATGGCAATGCTGCAATGGCAATGCTGGTGACACATATTTCAGCCGCAACTGGTGCAATTACCTGGGCTGCAATTGAATGGCTCCGCCATGGTAAACCTTCAGCTTTAGGTATCGTCACTGGTATGGTCGCAGGGCTTGGCACAATTACACCTGCATCAGGCTTTGTAGGCCCGGCAGGCGCACTTATTATCGGATTAAGTGCAGGCGCTGTTTGTTACTATGCTACTCAACTAATCAAGATTAAATATAAATTGGATGACTCTTTAGATGTTTTTCCTGTTCATGGCGTTGGCGGGATTCTGGGAACAATTTTAGCCGGGATTTTTGCTTCTTCCAGTTTAGGGGTATTCAGTGGACAGGGTTATGCTGAGGGTATGACGATGATGAGCCAATTAACTGTGCAGTTTATTGGTGTGCTGGCTACTTTTGTATATACTCTGGTTGTGACCTATATCTTATTAAAAGTAATTGATAAGTTTGTTAATTTACGTCTGGATGCAGAAGAGGAGACTGAAGGTCTGGATATTGTGTCTCATGATGAACGTGGTTATGATTTTTAATATATTTCAGTATTATCCGTATATAAAAGTGTAATAACTTAATACTGTGGGGTCGAAGTCAATGAGGTTGGCTTCGGCCCTGTTGTTTTACAGGTATATCTCATGGTTTTTAAACGAATAGTGATAACAACCTATAGGTAGTTTTAAATAGAGAAAAGCTTTGGATACAAATAAAGAAAATAGTAAAAAATTATTTATTCAGACTTATGGTTGTCAAATGAATGAATATGATTCTGCCAAAATGGCCGATGTTTTGAAGGCTAATGACGGTACTCAGTTGACTGACAAGGTAGAGGATGCTGATATTATTCTACTTAATACCTGTTCGATTCGTGAAAAAGCACAGGAAAAAGTATTTTCCCAATTAGGTCGTTATCGTAAGCTTAAAGAAAAAAAACCTGATCTTATCATTGGTGTTGGTGGCTGTGTTGCCACTCAGGAAGGTGAGTTTATTCGCCAGCGTGCACCCTATGTCGATGTTATTTTTGGCCCACAAACTTTACATCGCCTTCCGGAACTGATTAAAGAAAACAAATATCAGCATCATGCGGCAATTGATATTTCATTTCCTGAAATAGAAAAATTTGATTGCTTGCCTGAACCTAAAGCTGAAGGACCAACAGCATTTGTTTCTATTATGGAAGGCTGCAGCAAATATTGTACTTTTTGTGTGGTGCCTTATACCCGGGGAGAGGAAGTTTCCCGGCCATTGGACGACGTCATAACTGAAGTAGCCTTACTGGCACAACAAGGAGTTAAGGAAGTTAATTTATTGGGTCAGAATGTTAATGCTTATCGAGGTCAAATGCATGATGGCGGAATTGCTGATTTAGCCTTATTAATTCATTATGTAGACAAAATAGAAGGTATTGAACGGATTCGTTTCACCACCTCCCATCCTAATGAATTTTCAGATAATTTAATCGATGTGTATGCAGAAGTACCTAAACTAGTGAGCTTCTTACATTTACCGGTACAAAGCGGTTCGGATCGTATTCTTAATTTAATGAAACGAGGTCATACTGCCTTAGAATATAAAAGTAAAATAAGACGATTAAAAGAAAAGCGTCCGGATATCCAAATTTCCTCCGACTTTATTATTGGTTTTCCCGGAGAAACCGATGCAGACTTTCAGGCAACAATGGATTTAATCGAGCAGATACGCTTTGATCAAAGTTTTAGTTTTATTTATAGCGCAAGGCCAGGTACACCAGCTGAAACCATGCCTGATGATGTGCCATTACAGGTAAAAAAACAACGATTACAAATATTACAGGATAAAATTAAATCGTTTGCACTTGAATATTCACAGGCAATGATAGGCACAACTCAAACTATACTGGTTGAATCCCATGCGAAGAAGAATGACAAAGAATATTCCGGTAAAACAGAAAATAACCGCTGGGTTAATTTTGAAGCTGGAAGAGATCTGATTGGGCAAATGGTCGAGGTTAAAATCACCGAAGCCTTTCCTAATTCCCTACGTGGTCAACTTCTCTAATTAGAATATTTTTATGCTCTCAGAACAGTCTGTTTTACAAATATCATTTACTCCCGTTGATAATAATCGCTTAGCCAATTTATGCGGTCATTTTGATAGTCATATTAAAATGATTGAGCAAAGAGTCGCTGTTAATATTTCCAATCGTGCTGAAATTTTTAAGATTTCTGGTTTAGAAAAAGATATTCAATCTGCCGGTAAAATATTAAATAAACTTTATGATGAAACACAAAGTAATGCGATTAATAAAGAAATTGTGCATTTGAATATCCAGGAAGTTCTATCTGAAACTGTTCATCAAACGATAGAGCAAACTGACAATAAAACGCTAAGCCTTCATACGGGTAGAGGTATCGTTAAACCTCGTGGAGAAAATCAGGCGAATTATTTATCTCGAGTATTAAAGCACGACATTAGTTTTGGTATTGGACCAGCAGGCACCGGGAAAACCTATCTGGCGGTTGCTTGCGCTGTTCAGGCGCTTAATGAAAATCAGGTTAGGCGTTTAATTTTGACTCGACCCGCTGTAGAAGCCGGTGAAAATTTAGGATTTTTGCCCGGTGACTTATCACAAAAAATAGACCCCTATTTACGTCCTTTATATGATGCACTTTACGATATGATGGGCTATGAAAAGGTTGCCAAACTAATCGAGCGAAATGTGATTGAGGTTGCTCCCTTAGCTTATATGCGTGGCAGAAGTCTTAATGAATCTTTTATTATTCTGGATGAGGCGCAAAATACTACATCGCAACAAATGAAAATGTTTTTAACTCGTATTGGCTTTGGCTCTAAAGCAATTATTACCGGGGATCCAACCCAGGCAGATTTACCAAAACATGTCACTAATGGCCTTGAACACAGCTTAAAGGTATTAAAAAAAGTTAAAGGTATTAGCTTTACTTATTTTGAATCTAAAGATATTGTTCGTCACCCTCTGGTTCAGAGAATCGTTAATGCTTATGAAGCACATACTAAAAAACAGATTGATAATGGTGAATCAGAATGAATCTTAATCTGACAATCGATACCCAATATGGCGAAGGAATTTCAGAAGATAATCCAAATTTACCTACGCTTAATGATTTAGATAAGTGGATTAGAAAGGCATTACTTGAGGAAGCTATTTATTTAAGTTTACTTGAACAAAAAGACAAAGATACCGTTGAAGTTGGTATTCGTTATACGGACACTCAGGAAATACAGGAATTAAATGCTGAATATCGTCAAATCGATAAAGCAACCAATATTTTATCTTTTGCCTCAGAAGTCCCGGATTTTGTTGAAGATAATAATATTATTGGTGACTTGGTTGTTTGCCCGGAAATTATTGAAAAAGAAGCAAGAGAAGAATCTATTCCCTTAGTTGCTCATTGGGCTCATATTATTATTCATGGAATATTGCACCTTTTAGAATATGATCATGAGGATGATGATGAAGCAGAAATAATGGAAGCTCTTGAAGTTAAAATTTTAGAATCTTTAGATTTTGCTGATCCTTATTAAGCAGACAGTCCAACAGGGCTTACATCAATACCCATAGGGCACGTAGTAAAACCAATACCTTGGCTTTCAAAATATTTAGCGTATAAATTCTCATGTGATATTGAGAACCCCCCCCCTATTGACACAAAATTGTGTCAATAGGGGGAAAGTCTTTTAAGTATGAGTAGGCAACAAAATACCAAACGTGCCAATCATTTAATGAAAGTGCTGATAGTAAAGCATATTCATAATGGACTCCCGATTGGTTCTAAATTTTTACAACAATCATCCGGTTTAAATTTAAGTTTAAAGCATATTGAATTTGTAACCTTATCTTCACACCGCCTGCTTGTTGTGATGGTGACCAGTGATGATGAAATTCATAATAAAGTGATTGAAACCTCTACAGCTATAATCATCTCTACGTATAAGAAAAAAAGAATATCACTGAAAAATTCATGGCCATTCAAATGTTTTATTAATATTGCTTAGTATTAAATTAAAGAGTAGAAGTTTCAATGTTTAAAATACAGCTAGGCTTTATAAATTTACCAAGCTCAATTTTTAGAAATCTAGAATATCATTAATAATATCTAAGAATTTATTTAAAAGGATAGGAAATTCAACGTTACTTTGAAAGTTATAAAAATATGAATTTGGAAGAAACTGGCTTTAATTTTTATGGAATAGATAAATAAGATGTAGGGAAAATTTTAATTTTATATTTAAGTCTTCATTTTAACTTGAAAAACATCACTGAATTACCTATCCTTTAATCTTTATTAAACCTAAAATAAGTTTTTTAAACTTGCATAATCTTTTTTCTATAGGAATAAAGCATGAAATCATTGTTTCACAGATTAAAATATATGGGAATCAAACAAAAAATGTTCTTTGCTTTTGGAGCAATGGTTCTGGTTATTGCTATTATCGGTTTTCAGACGATGTATAGTTTGTTGGGGATCAAGGCTTCCATACAGTCAGTTGTAGAAGAACATCAGGAATCTGCAATAACCGCTATGGAGTTATCGAAAACCATTGAATCAATGTTATCAGGCTTGAGTTTATATCTTCTTAGTAATGAAAAAATATTTAAAGATAATTTTACTTCTAACCTGAAACAGGTTGAAAACCTTCTCAAGGGGTTAAAAGCTCAGACCACAATTGTTAATTCTGCTGCCAATATTGAGTTGGTTAAGAAAATAGAAACAGACTTTAATCACTTAAAATCTTATCAGGAACAACTACTTGAATTGCCAACTAATAATGAAAAAAATTACCCCGGGCTCAGTTATTCGAATCAGTTTGTGAATCCCATTATTCAGGAAATATTACAAAATTTGCAGCAAATGATTGCCAGCGAACAGGAAAAATTTACAGAACAACAAATAAACGATGTTAAATTGTTCAATGAAATACAGGAGTTACGTTTTTATTGGGTAAGATTAATGAGTGGTATCAGAGCTTACCTGGCTTTTCATAATCCAATTGCCCTAAATGATATTACTAATTACAAAGAAATTTTCGTCACTAAATTGTCTACATTGGAACAAAAGTCAGAGCAATTCTCTTTTACTCAGGAAGAATCCTATGCAAATATTAAACACAAACTTCCTACTTTTACTGAAGAGCTGAATAAAGTTTTAATTATTCAGGATGGAGGTGAATGGCGTACCGATGTGTTTATCATTCGCAGCAAATTAATGCCTATTTTAAAGAGTCTATTAAGTAATCTTGATAATTTATCAGATACTCAGGTTAAGGATATAAAAAGTATTAGTGTAAATTTAATGACGAATGCGAATAATACCATTGCCTCCATCATTTTTTATGCCTTATTGGCAATGGGCTGTATCGTTTTACTGGCTTATTTACTATTAACCGGAATTATTAATCCCATGAATCAAGCAGTTGAAAAAGGCATTATTTCAATTAAAAAAGTAATGGAAAACTTTTCCAGCGATGATATAGAAAACTTACAGAATAATATTGATGAAGACAAAGATCCTATCAGCAGTATTGAACTTACTCTCAACATTATGGGGCGTGCTTTAGAAAATACGATTATTCGTGAACAGGAAATAAATGAAGAACTTAAGTCCAGAATTACAGTGATTCATGATGTTGTCAAACGTTCAGCTCAGGGTGATTTAAGCGGACAAATGACGACTTTTACTGGTACCGAACCAATTGACTACCTGGCCAATGACACCCAGATGATGGTTACTAATCTGAGTGAACTGGTATCTAAGGTACAACATTCGGGTATCCAGGTTAATTCCAGTGCAACTGAAATAGCAGCGACATCAAAACAACAGGAAGCAACCGTCAGTGAACAGGCAGCCAGCACTAATGAAATTATGGCGACAGTCACAGAAATATCGGCTACATCCAGAGAATTACTTCATACCATGGAAGAAATCAGTCATGTTGCTGAAAACACGGCTCATTCTGGTGAAAAAGGTCAGCTAGCTATCGTGCAGATGGAAAAAACCATGCAAAACATGAGTAAGTCAACCGAAACTATCGCATCCAAACTTGCCGTTTTAAATGAAAAAGCCAGTAATATCAACACGGTAGTAACAACTATCAACAAAGTGGCCGACCAAACCAATTTACTATCCCTAAATGCAGCTATCGAAGCAGAAAAAGCAGGTGAATATGGCAAAGGTTTTGCTGTGGTTGCTACTGAAATTCGTCGCCTGGCTGATCAGACGGCTGTCGCTACCTGGGATATTGAACAAATGATTAAAGAAATGCAGAGAGCTGTTTCTGCTGGCGTCATGGGAATGGATAAGTTTACAGAAGATGTCAACCGCGGTGTTGAGGAAATAGGAGGAATTGGAGAACAATTAGGACATATTATTCATGAAGTACAGGCATTAACACCTCAAATAGAGCTGGTAACAGAAGGCATGCAATCTCAGTCTCTTGGCAGTGAACAAATTCGCGATAGTATGACTCATTTAAATGATACAGCGCATCAGACAGCAGAGTCTTTAAAACAATCGAATCAATCGATTCAATTATTAAAAGGTGCAGCAAATGGACTGCAAACTGCCGTATCTATATTCAAAGTCAGAAAAAATGGCTAAAAACTTATTTTTATTATTTACTCTGGATGAGAACAGATTTGCCGTTACTACGGATTTAATTACTGAAATTATTCCTTTGGTGAGTTTAATAGAAGTACCAAAAACAGAACCTTATGTTTGCGGTCTGTTTAATTATCGGGGCTTAACCATACCGGTTATTGATATGGTTACTTTACTTTATAACAAAACGCATCATAAAAAAATCTGTACCCGTATACTCATTGTATCCATAGAGCATGATGAGTGCACGACAAGAGTCGGGCTTATTGCAGAAAAAGTTCATAAGACAGAAGTTTTTGCTACTGAAGACATTGTTGAGCATGCTTTAAGTCAAAAGTCCGGACCTTACCTGGGCAGAACCATTAAAGATAAAAAAGGTGAAATACAAATAATAGATATAAAAAAACTATTACCTGATGAAGTCAAGTGTACTGCTATAGCCAGGGACTAAATTTAATCAGTATGAATCAAGAAAAACAGATATGGATTTAACAAAAATAATGGGCCTGGTTCGCTCTCACACAGGAATTGATGCAACAACAATTGGTGAATACCCATTTGTATATGCAATTAATAACGGTATGCAGAAATATAACTATGAAGATGAAAATACTTTTATCGACTTTCTAATCAATTCTGATTTGGCGCTGAAAGAATTCATAGAAGAAATTGTGGTACCTGAAACCTGGTTTTTTCGTGAACATAAAGCATTTGATGCTTTATTATTTGAGTTAAAAAAAATACAAATCAATTTGGGAGACATACCACTTAGAATATTATGCTTACCCTGTTCCAGTGGAGAAGAAGCTTATAGTATTGCGATAAAAATGCTTGAAGATCAGGTTAGCCCTGATAGCTTTATTATTGATGCCATTGATTTAAGTGAAAATAACATTATCAAAGCGAACCAGGGACTGTATAGTGCAAACTCATTTCGCGGCTATTCAAGTGAAGATATTTTATCCCGATATTTTATTAAGCAAAATGATCACTATGAGGTTTCTGCAGAAGTAAAACGGCTGGTTAACTTTTCCCAGGGTAATTTATTTGATGCATCAGTATTAAATTTTAAATCTTATTATGATGTTGTTTTTTGCCGAAATATGTTCATTTATTTTAATGCAGAGATGAAAAATAAGGCCTATCATAAATTAAATCAGGTTTTAAAAACAGGTGGAATTTTTTTTATTGGACATTCAGAGGCGGGAATTATACCTAAACAAAACTATAAAGCCTCGGATATTCCAGGCTCATTTGCCTATATTAAGCAACATATTTCTAATAACACATCATTAAATAATAGTGCTCACAAACAGGCACTACTAAAAAATAAAAGTACCACAAAAAATAAAAGTATCACTAAAAATAGTGATTTAAGGCATAAAAAATTAACATCTAAAGCCGGTGTTTTTACTGCCGGAAAAGTTGGCACAATAACAGATTCAAAAATGAAAAAGGTACCACCTGCAACGATAAGCAGGCCTGTTAAGGCTACACTACTTAAAGAAAATTTCAGCCAGCAGGATAATGAAATAGCACACAAAGATTTTGCTGTTCAGAATCAACTTAAAATTGCACAAAAACTTGCTGATAGAGGGGATTTAGATGAAGCATTAGAACTTGCAAATACCATTAAAAATCAGGTGGTTTCCGTTGATTGTTTTAATTTACTGGGCAATATTTATAGTGCAACAGGTAAACTTGAAGAAGCACAAAAGTTATACAAAAAAGCTTTATACATTGATACCAAAAATTACCAGGCTTTACTCCACTTGTCGTTATTAATGGAAAAAGAGGGGGATTTAAAAAATGCTGAACTCTATCGTAAACGCGCATTGAAGCAGCAGATCAAAAATGGATAACAGGATTGATTGGTGACAAATGACTGAGCAAGATGAAACAATTATTAATTGCTGGAATAAAAAAGGTGTGTGGCGACAGCATGATAGTGAAGTTTGTTCTGAACTGGAAGAGTTAAGACATTGTCATCATTGTGATGTATTTATTAATGCCGGTTTAAATTTACTGGATAGAGCGCTGCCTGAAAACTATCTTGAAGATAATGCTCAGATTTACCATAAGGCCAAACAAAAGCTGGATGATTCACTCATTTCCTGTCTTTTTTTTAGATTAAAGTCTGAATGGTATGCGCTAAAAACCCTATTACTCCAGGAAGTCATTCAGCTTTGTGACATTCATCCGCTACCACATAATCATAACAAACTGATTTCCGGAATCGTTAATGTCAGAGGGGAAATTGAGATATGTATCTCACTTGAACAAATTATTTCCGGAAATATTATTTCAAGTAATGAATCAAATGTGAAAAAACGTATGATAGTCATACAGCTGCAATCGGGTAAATATGTGTTTCCAGCAGATGAAGTGATGGGTGTTTTCACTATCAAACAAGATGATATTCAAAAAACTTCGGATTCAATCTCCGGAACTAAAAAACAAGTCTGCAGTGGTATCTATGCTTATAAAGATAAGCATATCGGTTTACTGGATGAGTCACTATTAAATCATCACTTTCTGGAGATCATGCAATGACTTCAGCAGATTTTAATATTGATGATAATCTGTATCAGTTATACCAACTTGATGCCACTGTCCATATCGAAAACTTAAACAAAATTTTTACAACTGCTGATGATAAATTAAACCCGGAGGATCTGGAACAAGCGGTCAAACTTCTCCAATCTATTAATAGTGGTGCTCAGATTGCAGCATTGCCATTTATACCGGCTATCTGTGAAAGTTTATCTCAACTATTTATCAATGCACTAAAATCCAATGCAATGTCTAATGAAGTAATGTTGAGTGAATTTAATTACGAAACGATTCAGGCAGTTATTGATCATCTGCAACAATCTCTTAATCCGGCTGATGATATTAACACCTGGTTTAATACCGAGGAAGCGAACTTCAAGCAAATAATTAATCAGCTGAATAGCTCTTGTAAAACAGCTTCAGGAGACAATTTACAGACTCAACAGGATGCAGCCAAAGTAAATGCTGCAGAAGTCTTAGATTCTGAACCAGCAGAGGAAAATCAAAATCATATGCTGGCAGCTCTTGATTTTTCTATGTTGGATTTGTTTAAAATGGAGGCTGAATTACAGGCAGGACAAATTAATGATAACTTGTTAATGCTGGAAAATGATGCTGAAAATATGGATAGCCTGGAGCAATTAATGCGCTCTGCCCATTCCATTAAAGGTGCTGCCAGAATGATCGGCTTTGAGCTCATGGTTGACATGTTTCACCGCATGGAAGACTGCTTTGTGAATGCTCAAAGGGGAAAGCTTAACTTTAATAAAGCCAATATTGACCTGCTATTACAGTGTAATGATATATTACTTCATATTTCACAGACGGATAACAATGAACTGGCAGACTGGCTGTTATCTATTGAATCACAATACCATGACTATCTGTCTCAATTAACAACTTTGGCAGATCAAAAATCGGATACCTTATCCGATAGTCATATAACAACGAATAAGACAGTAACGATAGAAAATGATAGCCGTGCAAATGAGCATAAAGAAGAGACAGGCAACATTACAGACCAAACAACAGCAAATGAGTCAAAAGTAAAAATAGAACATTTTATTGATTTGAATCTTGATCTTTCCATGCTGGATTTATTTAAAACGGAAGCAGAGAGTCAGGCACAAATTATCGATGAAAATTTATTGAACCTTGAACAGGAGCCTGATAATAATAGTCTTTTAGAAGTGTTAATGCGTGCTTCTCACTCCATAAAAGGTGCAGCCCGTATGATTGGCTTTATTCCAATTGTTGATTTGGCGCATAAAATGGAAGATTGTTTTGTTAATACCCAAAAAGGTAAGTGCCAGCTAAATAAAAATGCCATTGATTTACTATTAAAATGTAATGACTTTTTAATGGCCATACCACACATTGCAAATGATGACATTATAGACTGGCTCAGCATTAATCAGGAAAATTATCAGCTTCATTTACGGGCTCTGGATAAACTTGCCGCCAACCAGGATAGTCATCTTGATGCTCTAAAAGCTTTCTTAAAACCCGGAGAAACGCCTGATCAGGACAAAACTTCAAAGCCTGATACTACTAAAGATACTAAAGATACTAAAGTTACAGAAAATGTAAATCGTCAAAACGAAGCATCATCAATAGCAAAGCTTAAGCCTGAAAAGTCATTGATAAAAGATAAAACTCAGGCTAAAAGCAATAACCCTGTTGCTTCTGTCAGAATTCAATCTGAACAACTTAATCGAATGCTGGCTGTTTCCAATGAAATGGTGGTATCACAACAATGGATGCAAACACATTTAAATGAATTACACCAGTTAAAAAAGAAACAAATTGATCTCGCATCCAGTCTCACGAATCTAAGAGAAATATTGGAGAATATGGGTATAAGTCATGAACAATTACCTGTTCTAAAGGAAACTGAAAAGAAACTCAGTCTTTTGCGTCAGGAATTACAGACTAATATTTCTGAAGTTGATGACTATGATAGAAAGTCCTACATTTTATCTTCAAGATTAAACAGAGAAGTCATTAGCAGTAGAATGCGAGGCTTTGTGGAGTGTACTCATGGCTTTAAACGTATGGTACGTGATGTCTCTCAGGCCTTGGGTAAACAGGTTAAGCTTAATATGGAAGGTCTGGACACGCTGGTGGATAGTGATATTCTGGATAAGATTGAAGCACCTTTGACTCACCTAATTCGCAATGCTATAGATCATGGTATAGAAATGCCTGAGGTAAGAAGTCAAAAAGGAAAGTCCCCCGAAGGTTTAATTAAACTTTCGGCCTATCATAATGCCGGGCATTTAAATATTACCATTAAAGACGATGGCCGGGGAGTTGATTTAGTTCAGTTAAAGACTAAAATTATTAATAAAGGTATGATTAATCAGCAAATGGCAGACCATTTGTCTGAATCCGAGTTATTGGACTTTTTGTTTTTACCCGGGTTTTCTACCCGCGAGGATGTCACAGAATTTTCCGGTCGCGGCGTCGGTCTGGATGTAGTGCATAGTGAAACTGTTGCTATGGGCGGACAAATCAGAAGCAGCAGTCAAATTGATCAGGGGATATTAATTCAATTACAACTTCCCCTGACTTTATCTGTTATCCGCAGTCTGTTAACTCAAATAGGAGGCGCCTATTATGCTTTTCCACTGGCACGGATTCATGCGGTCATAAAGAAAAACATTAACGATATATTTTCTCTGGAAAAACAGCAGTTTATTACATTTAATGAACATGAAATAAGTTTATGTGATGGAGGTCAAATTCTGGAGTTAAAAGATGCAGGCGTTTATTCAAAACCTGTTCTGGACATTGTGGTACTATCAGAAAGAGGTGAATATTTTGCTATTGTTGTCGATCAAATAATTAGTGAAGCCAGTTTAGCCTTACATAAAATAGATCCACGTCTGGGAAAAATTAAAGATATCAGTTCAGCTGCCATTGCGGATGATGGTAAGCTGGTTTTGGTGATTGATGTTGATGATTTATTCATTAGCATACAGGAGAAGGTTAACATTCATTCAATTCCGATGAAGCAATCTGAAGCAAGGCATGAAAATCACCAATCAGGGAAAAGAGTATTAGTTGTTGATGACTCTATTACCATTAGAGAAGTTGAAAAAAACTTACTGGAATCAAAAGGATACCTGGTAGATGTTGCGGTTGATGGTGCAGATGGATGGAATAGTGTCCGGGAAAACTATTATGATTTGGTCATTTCTGATATCGATATGCCGCGAATGAATGGGATTGAATTTGTTTCATTGATTAAGAGTGATAGCAGACTCTGTAAGATCCCCGTTATGATTGTTTCCTATAAAGACAATGAACAGGACAAGCGAATGGGCTTAGATGCCGGTGCAGATTATTATCTCACCAAGGGAAGTTTTCATGATGATACCATGATAGAAGCTGTAATTGATTTAATTGGAGAATCAACTTAATGAACATAGCAATTGTCAATGATGTTTCTATGATCTGTACGATTTTAAAAAAAATCATTATCGAAAATAGTAATCATAAAGTTATCTGGACTGCCGAAGATGGGCGTATAGCGGTAGAAAAGGCTCAACAGGCTACACCGGATCTTATACTCATGGACTTGATTATGCCGGTAATGGATGGCGTAGAAGCCACCCGGGAAATTATGAAAGCAACGCCATGCGCGATAGTTTTGGTTACTGCCAGTGTTGATCAAAATGCTGATATGGTTTTTTCTGCCATGGCACATGGTGCTCTGGATGCCATTTCTACTCCGAATTTGTCTGCTTCAGCAGATCAGGAGGGCATAACACCTTTATTGCATAAGCTCAAAATTATTGAAAGACTAGTTTCACCTGCTGGTGCTATTGCCCCGATTGAACAAACACCAAAATTGCCTATACTTAAAAATGAGAATAAAAATCAGTTTCCTTTAATCTGTATTGGTGCTTCAACAGGTGGCCCCGGTGCTTTAGATATCGTACTCTCTCATATACCTGCTGACCTGGGTGCAGCCATTGTTATTGTGCAGCATGTTGATGCTGATTTTACCCCGGGATTGGCTGACTGGTTAAATACTCAGGCGGCCTTAGAAGTTAAGGTTGCACAAACAAATATGAATATTGAAATTAATAAAGTCTATATTGCTGGTGGTGATGAACATTTATTAATTGATGTGAATGGAAAGTTTTACTTTAATGCAGAGCCCAGAGAGCTTTTTTACCGTCCATCGATTGATGTATTTTTTAATAGTGTGGTGAGCCACTGGAATGGAACTTGCGTAGGGGTATTATTAACCGGTATGGGTGATGATGGAGCAAAGGGCTTATTGGCACTAAAAAACAAGTCGGCATTTACCATTGCCCAGGACGAGGCAAGCTCTGCTGTATATGGCATGCCGCGTGCGGCAGCCAAATTAAATGCGGCACAACAAATATTACCCATTGAAAAAATTTCTAATGCCATACTTAGCCATCTATAAAATGATTAAATTTAATAATATTTACATAGAAAGTCGAGCATAATAATGTCAGATAATGAGTTTGATTTCGGTGTCGACAATATTGATAATAATATCATAAAAATTTTACTTGTTGATGATCAGCCGATAATCGCTGAAGGCATAAAACGTATGATTGCTGAAGAGAAAGATTTTGAGTTTCATTATTGTGAAGATCCAACCAAGGCAATCAATCTGGCAACAGAACTTCAGCCCACTATTATATTACAGGATTTGATATTACCCAATATTGACGGTATGACCCTGGTTCGTTTTTATCGTAAAAATGAAAAGACCAAGGATATTCCTGTCATTGTATTATCCAGTAAAGACGATCCGATAGTTAAACGTGATGCGTTCCAATATGGGGCTAATGATTATCTGGTTAAACTACCAGACAAAATAGAGTTAATTGCGCGAATTCGCTCTCATGCCAAACATCATTTGCTTCAACAGGAAAGAAATGCAGCTTTTTTGGTTATGCGCGGAATGCAAAAACAAATTATCCAGGCCAATGCAGAACTTAAGAAACTTTCATCTCAGGATGCTTTAACCGGTATTGCCAATCGAAGAACATTTAATGAAACTCTGGAAAGAGAATGGAAATGCTCATTAAGAGACAGCACACCTTTAACTTTAATTATGATAGATATTGACTATTTTAAACCCTACAATGATACCTATGGACACCTAATGGGCGATGATTGCCTGACGAAAGTTGCCACAGCCCTGGAAAAACATGCACGTCGCCCCTGCGACCTGATAGCACGTTATGGTGGAGAAGAGTTTGCATTTATTGCGCCGACAACCGATCATGATGGTGCAAAAAACATAGCTCAGAGCCTGAAAGATGATATCAATGCCTTAAAACTGGAGCACAAAGGCTCTAAAATCTCAGCAACTGTCACTATCAGTCAGGGCGTAATATCTTTGATTCCCACTCCTGATATAACCATGATAAATATGATAGAAATGGCAGATAAGTGCCTCTATGAAGCCAAAGAAAGTGGGCGAGATCGTTATGTCATATTCCAGTATGATGATGACAATGCAGATTAAAGCTGCCGTTTTTACTCAATTAATTTATTATGAGTTTGAAAAATAAATCCAAATAAAATAAAACAAACATAATAAACCTGAATCCTGTATCCAACAACATGGTCTGTTATTTTTAGAGTATCGTTAGCTTGAACTTTCCAGAAAAACCCCAATTTATAAACGAGTTATATTAATTTGTTTTAGAACTCGGTATGGGCAAACAGCAAAACACAGAACGTGCTAATCATTTAATGAAAGTGCTGATAGAAAAGCACATTCATGATGGTTTGCCAGTGGGTTCAAAAGCATTACAACAGTCTTCGGGTTTGAATTTAAGCTCTGCGACTATCAGAAATATCATGTCTGATCTGGAAAGACAGGGCTTGTTAAAATCACCGCATACTTCTGCCGGGCGAATTCCAACCAATAAAGGTTATCGCTTATTTGTAGATAATTTACTATCAGTTAAGCCTCTGGAAAATGTTCTGACACAACAGATTGAGAGCTCCATTGCCTCTAAATCGATGCAAAACAGTGGTAAGCAATCATTAATACAATCAACCAGTGAATTCCTATCAGAAATGACAGGTATGGCCAGCGTTGTTTTTACTCCCCGATCTCAAAATTTAAGTTTAAAACATATTGAATTTGTAACCTTATCTTCACACCGCCTGCTTGTTGTGATGGTGACCAGTGATGATGAAATTCATAATAAAGTGATTGAAACCAAAGAAGCCTTTTCAGTTAGTCAATTACATCAAATGGCTAATTTTTTGAATGAACAATTTTCAGGTCAATCAATTAATTCGGTCAAACAGCGCCTGATCTCTGAAATGCAAAATGCCAGGGCACATTTTGACCAGTTAATGTCAAATGCCATTGATCTCGCTAAAGATAGTTTAAGTCAATCACCGGGTGCAGAACGGGAAAATCTTATTTATAGTGGTACAACGAATTTAATGCAGTACACAGAAATGGCTGATATGGAAAAAATGAGACAATTGTTCCAGGCTTTTCAAGAGAAACAGAAAATTATCAATATGCTTAACCATGTTAACCAGGCTCAGGGCGTTCAGATTTATATTGGTAAAGAATCTGGCTATGAGCCATTCTCATCTTGTTCGGTTGTCACTAAGTCATATCAAATCGATGATAATACCGTTGGAGTCCTCGGTGTCATTGGTCCAACCCGAATGTCTTATAACAAAATAATCCCGATTGTTGATATAACCGCAAAAATTTTAGGTTCAACCTTGAACAAATAAAATTAATCCCAACTTTTAGCACAACTAATTTTTTATCTTAATATTCTGGGGAAGTTTAAGTCGTGAATGAAGAAATTAAAGATTCAAATGAATCAATGGAAACAGAACAAATTGTTGAACAAGCAAATACAGAAGAACAAATATCAGCAGCAGAAGCATCTGAACAGAAAGTGAATGAGTCTGAAGCAAGTGATTCAGATGAAAGTACTCTAGATAGTCCTGATGAAGATGCTCAGCTATCTTATGATGAATTATTGGAAAAGCTTAAAACTGCTGAAGATAAGGCTAATGAAAACTGGGATCTGGCATTACGATCTAAAGCAGAGATGGAAAATGTCAGGAGACGTAGTGATAAAGATATAGAAAATGCCAGAAAATATGGTCTGGAAAAAATTGCTAACGAAATATTACCGGTTAAAGATTCATTAGATTTAGGTCTAAAAGCGGCTAAAGAAGCTGAATGTGATGATGAAACCGTTACTAAAATTGTTGAAGGTATGGAAATGACCATTCAACAAATGAATACGGCCTTAGATAAGGTTGGCATCAAGGAAGTTGACCCACAAGAAGGTGAAAAATTCAATCATGAATTTCACCAGGCAATGTCTATGTTGGAAATGGAAGGCAAAGAAAGTAATACCATCGTATCTGTCTTTCAAAAAGGTTATACCTTAAGCGGACGCTTATTACGTCCAGCTATGGTAGTCGTGGCAAAATAAATTTTAATACATAATTTGTAATACATTTTTTGTAATACAAGGATAAGACCACTTGAAAATTATGGCTTTGTCCACACCTAACAACTAAATTAAAAAATTGTGATGTACCCTGACTTTTGTTTGATGATGGGTATGCAATATCTAAATGATTGAGGAAAACAAAATGGGAAAGATAATTGGTATTGATTTAGGAACAACTAATTCATGTGTTGCCGTAATGGATGGTAAAAATCCTAAAATTATTGAAAATGCTGAAGGCGATAGAACAACACCGTCCATTATTGCCTTTACTGATGACGAGGTTTTAGTTGGACAACCGGCAAAACGTCAGGCAGTAACAAACCCTGAAAACACACTATATGCAATTAAACGTCTTATTGGTCGTACTTTTGGTGAAGATGCCGTACAAAAAGATATTGACTTAGTACCTTATAAAATTGTTAAAGCCGATAATGGTGATGCCTGGGTTGAAGCGAATGGTAAAAAAATGGCACCACCTGAAGTGTCTGCACATGTATTAATGAAAATGAAAAAGACTGCAGAAGAATATTTAGGTGAACCAGTTACAGAAGCGGTTGTTACTGTGCCTGCATATTTTAATGATTCTCAGCGTCAAGCAACGAAAGATGCGGGTAAAATTGCCGGTCTTGATGTTAAACGTATTATCAATGAGCCAACTGCTGCTGCATTAGCTTATGGTATGGATAAAGCTCATGGTGATTCAGTTGTTGCAGTTTATGACTTGGGTGGTGGTACTTTTGATGTTTCCATTATTGAAATAGCTGAAGTTGATGGTGAGTTCCAGTTTGAAGTATTATCGACCAATGGTGATACTTTCTTAGGGGGTGAAGATTTTGATACCCGTTTAATTGATTACCTGGCTGATGAGTTTAAGAAAGATCAGGGAATGGATTTACGCGGTGATCCTCTGGCTATGCAGCGTCTTAAAGAAGCGGCAGAAAAAGCTAAAATTGAATTATCGTCAACTCAGCAAACAGATGTTAACTTACCTTATGTTACTGCTGATGCCAGTGGTCCTAAGCACTTAAATGTAAAAGTGACTCGTGCGAAACTTGAATCATTAGTTTCAGAATTAATTACTAAAACCATTGATCCATGTCGTACTGCTTTAAATGATGCAGGCTTATCGGTTAAAGATATCCATGATGTTATTTTAGTGGGTGGTCAGACACGTATGCCTAAAGTACAGGCAGAAGTTCAGGCTTTCTTTGGTAAAGAACCACGTAAGGATGTTAACCCTGATGAAGCAGTTGCAATCGGTGCGGCTATTCAGGGTGGTGTATTAGGTGGTGATGTTAAAGATGTCTTACTCTTAGACGTAACGCCTTTATCATTAGGTATCGAAACAGCTGGTGGTGTTATGACTAAGCTGGTTGAAAAGAATACAACAATTCCTACAAAAGCATCACAAACTTTTACTACTGCAGATAATAACCAAACTGCTGTAACAGTCCATGTTCTTCAGGGTGAGCGTGAAGTAGCCTCGGGTAATAAATCATTAGGTCGTTTTGATTTGTCAGATATTCCACCAGCTCAACGTGGCGTGCCACAAATTGAAGTCTCATTCGATCTGGATGCCAATGGTATTTTAAATGTGTCTGCTAAAGATAAGGCTACGGGTAAAGAACAGTCTATTGTGATTAAGGCTTCTAGTGGTTTATCTGATGATGAAGTAGAACGTATGGTTCAGGATGCAGAAGCGCATAAGGAAGAAGATAAAAAATTCCATGAGCTTGTATCAGCTAAAAATACGGCTGAAAATATGATTAATGCAACAACGAAGTCACTTGAAGAAATGGGTGATAAGATTGGTGCAGAAGAAAAATCAGCAATAGAAGCAGCAGTTAAGGATCTTGAAGAAGCCCTTAAAGGTGACAATAAAGATGATATTGAAGCTAAGACTAAGGTATTAACAGATGCATCTGCCAAGATGGCTGAAAAAATGTATGCAGAGCAAGGTGCTGCTGGTGCTGCAGGTGCGGGCGCAGCAGGTTCTGCTGATGCAGGTGCTGGTGCAGCAGATGACGATGTTGTTGATGCAGAGTTTGAAGAAGTGGATGATGATAAAAAATCTTAATCAAAAACTTTTTTATTAATTGAAAACACAGCTTGATGCTTCAGGCTGTGTTTTTTTGCGTTTTAATTAAACATAAATGTAACTACACAGTCAGTAGCATCCCCTTAGTAGAGGGGAATGAGCGTAAAGTTACACTTAAACAATATAAGAAAAAGCTATGTCAAAAAGAGATTATTACGAAGTTCTTGGTGTTGATCGTTCTGCGGATGCAGCAACTTTAAAAAAAGCTTATCGACGTTTGGCTATGAAGCATCACCCCGATCGAAATGAAGGGAATACTGATGCAGAACAAATGTTTAAAGAAATTAAAGAAGCTTATGAAGTTTTAACTGACCCCCAGAAAAAAGCAACCTATGATCAGTTTGGTCATGATGGCCTGCAAGGTGGTATGGGCGGCGGCGGTGCCGGTAACTTCAGTGATATTTTTGGCGATGTGTTTGGCGATATTTTTGGCGGTGGCGGCCGTGGCGGCGCTCAGGAGCGCGTTTATCGAGGTGCTGATTTACGTTATAACCTGGAAATGACACTGGAAGATGCGGTCAATGGTTCTTCAGTTAAGATTCGTGTTCCAAGCCAGGTATCTTGTAAAAAATGTAATGGTTCTGGTGCCAAGCCGGGTTCTTCTCCAGTAACCTGTGAAAGCTGTCATGGTGCTGGACAGGTAAGAATTCAACAGGGATTCTTTTCATTACAACAAACCTGTCCGACCTGTCATGGTGCCGGTAAAATGATTAAAGATCCTTGTGATGCCTGTCATGGTGAAGGACGTATTCAGGAACATAAATCGTTATCAGTAAAGGTACCAGCAGGTGTTGATACGGGCGATAGAATACGTTTATCAAATGAAGGTGAAGCAGGGCAAAATGGTGGCCCCCCGGGGGATTTATATGTTCATATTCATGTAAAAGAACACCCGATATTTACTCGCGATGGTAGTGATTTGCATTGTGAAGTACCTATTGATATTGCTACAGCAGCCTTAGGTGGAAGCCTGGATGTGCCAACATTAGGTGGTAAAATCAATTTAAAAATTCCTAAAGAGTCGCAAACTGGTAAGATGTTCAGAATGAGAGGCAAGGGTGTTAAATCTGTTCGTGGAGGTTTACAAGGTGACTTAATTTGCCGCATTATTGTTGAAACTCCGGTTAACCTGACTTCAAAACAGAAGAAACTCATGGAAGAGTTTCAGGAAACCTTTGCCACGGATGGTAATAAAAAACATTATCCTAAGTCTCACTCATGGCTTGATGGCGTTAAAGACTTTATCGAAGATCTTAAAAATTAGGGCGAAGAAGGTATTGCTGCAATACCTTCTTCTTGGGATGGCTAGAGAATAATATTAACACTTAAAAACTATGACAAATATTATAATTACCGGTGCTTCCGGACGTATGGGACGAAATTTACTGGATGCTGTTAAGCAGCATACTGAAACTCAATTGGTTGGTGCGACAGAAAGACCTGGAAGTTCTCTTATTGGTGTTGATGCTGGTGAGATGGCTGGTATTGGTTCTGAGGGAGTTAATATTGTTGATTCTTTAGCAGGTATTGCGTCCTCTGATTCTGTTTGTATTGATTTTACTTTACCTGCGGTGACGATGGCTAATATTGATACTTGCATCGCTTCTAAAACTAATATGGTGATCGGTACTACCGGATTTACTGAGGTAGAGAAAAAACGTATTGAAGAAGCCGGTAAAGAGATAGCCATAGTTTTTGCACCTAATTTTAGTGTTGGTGTTAATTTAAGTTTTAAATTATTGGAAATGGCAGCCAAAGTTTTGGGTAATAATGTTGATATTGAAATTATTGAGGCACACCATCGTCATAAAATTGATTCACCATCGGGTACTGCTCTAGGCATGGGGGAAGCGATTGCCAATACTCTGGGGCGTGATTTAAAAGAGTGTGCTGTCTATGGGCGTGAAGGGCAAACCGGTGAA
Organism: Gammaproteobacteria bacterium; assembly: GCA_015231865.1. Taxonomy (GTDB): domain Bacteria; phylum Pseudomonadota; class Gammaproteobacteria; order GRL18; family GRL18; genus JADGAU01. Next base: position 35,415 of record JADGAU010000002.1, read on the forward strand.
AGAGATCGAAAAACCATAGGTTTTGAAACGATTCGTGCTGGTGATATTGTTGGTGAACATACCGCTTTATTTGCCGATATCGGTGAGCGTTTAGAGATTACTCATAAGGCCTCAAGTCGAATGACTTTTGCTAATGGCGCTGTTCGAGCAGCTCATTGGTTAGGTAATTCGAATATGGGAAAGACTTCAGGCTTATTTACCATGAGAGATGTTCTAGATTTATAACGAGAATCATTTGAAATTATATACGCTAGTATCTTGTTTAATTTTGATTGCTTACTCTAATGCTAATGCTGAGAAAAAAGCGGTTAATAACGCTTCTTGCCAGTTAATGAGTAATTATGCAGCTGATATTTTATCACTAAGGTTAGCAGATATTAGTGACACCAATATTTACCGGGTATTGCAAAATGAGAAAGAACAAGCTAACGCAACTAATTTATTAAATATACCACTAAAAAATAAAATTGTTGAAGGTGTTTATAATATCAACCTTCAAGAGTTAGAAGTTTCTATTGATAGTAACGAACAAAAAAAAGAATCTGTTATTAATAAAATAAAACAGGGTATTAGTTTTCAATGTATGAGCGGTACTTATGATTTTGATAGTGACAATAGTAAGTTAGATTTTTCATCAGTTGGCTTAAATAATATTGTAGACATTGAACCTGTACTTGCCCCGGCATCTGACCCTGGAACTGAACTTGAAGTACAAAAGAGTCCCCAGTCCCAGCATTATTATATTCAGGTTGGTTCTTTTTCATATAAAAAGCCAAACCAGGCATTACTGAAATCTATTTCAGACAAAGGCTTTGACTACACGCTCCATGAAGAGCCTGATAATAAAAATCAGCAATATAAAATTCTTATTGGCCCCTTTCCTACTCGGGATAGAGCCAGTGGTCATTTACGTTTTGTAAGAGAGCAGATTAAAGAAGATGCATTCTTGCATGTGATAAATAACTAGCGACTAAAACTGATTACAATCAAGCATTATTAAGGTGCAATCTAAAATATAGGGGATTTTAGCCTGTTTCAGTTTTTGCTCCACTTTTTTTGATTCAGTGCCTGGGTTAAAAATAATCCGATCTGGTTTTAATTCAATGATTTCATCAATGATTGATTCACTGCGACCAGGACCAATATAAAGAGTCAATGTGTTAACAGGCTCTGTTATCTCTGACAAGGACGCTTTCACTTTTATGCCTTCAATTTCATCAAGTTTAGGATGTACTGGTATTATTGAATATTGTTGATTACGCAATTTAGTTAAAGCACGGTAGGCATATCGGTCTGGTTTGTTACTGGCGCCAAGAATAACGACATTATGATGTTTATTATCCATTATTTTACCTTTAATTAATGCTTAAAATTATCTTTATTATTGATACTTATCAATTAACTTCTGTGCAGCTTCTCCATATCGTTTGACCCATTGCTGCAGGACTTGCTGGCTAGGTCTTCTATTACTATTAAGTTGTTTCTCCAGCCGTTGTAAGCCTTCTTCAGAAATGCGATTACCACGATTAATGCCAGGCGAAGGTGTGCTCATTAGTTTTTCAATAACCATTTAGAAACTATAATTCCCATGTTAAAAATACTTAGCTTATTCTATTGCCCTTAAATCCAATTGATTATTCTTCATTGGAGGACACCAGAAGTAAGCGCCACTAATAGGTCTGGTGAAGTTAAATAAAGCATCAGTAATATTGTCTTCATCTCCTAACATTCGTTTAAGTAGTGCTTCAAACGCATCAAAACTATGCCCAAAAGCAACAAACACAAGGCCGCCAGATTGCTCATCAGTCCATGGCATTGAACGTCTAAGAATAAAAGCTTCAGGAGAAAAGCTTTCCTGTGCTGTGCGCTTAACATGAGCAGACTCGGGAGCTTCATCAATTTCTTCGTTATCAGAAATTCTACGGCCGAAGGTATCATCCTGTTCTGATGTGCTCATGGCATTAAATAGTTTCATCTCATGCAGCCATTTTTGTACCGCAACAAAGCTTGAACCATCTAAGCCTTCTCCCTGGTTTCTAACAATACCAGCATGAATGGCATCTTCACCCGTTGGGTTCTCTGTACCATCTTCATAACCGGTCAGATCGCGACTATCTTTATATTGAAAGGCTTCAATTGTGGCCTCTAACTGAAAATAGTCACTAAGCTTTATCTCGGCTTCACGAGCCAGGTGAAATAATTCACCTTTATCTTCACCTCTTAACCATAGCCATAGCGCTGAAATAGTTGATGGAAGTGACAGCCCGGGGCCTGAATGGGCAGTGAAATCACGCATGCCAGAAACTTTTTTACCGGACTGTTTTAATAGTGGAGAACCAAGCCCTGCAACAATATTTTTTCCATCAACGATAGATTTTAAAATCTGTAGTGCCTTCTGAATATTACTATGGGGCAACAAATTAAATGTCATATAGCGGGCATGATTAGGGATATCAGATAGAATCCCGACTTGGATATTATCCATTTTTTTCTCCGGTTTAAAAATTGTTCTGATTTATTTAGGTATATAATATATTGTACAATAATAATGTTAAATTAGATATTTAGGCTATTTTTCAATCTGGATAATCACAGGATTTACTAAACCAAATTATATAGGTAATTATAAAAGTCAGTTAATAAAGTTGTTAACTAAAATTCTAATCCGAATTGATTGTTTCTAGATGTATTAGGGTTGATAGAAATGGTAAAAGGGATTACAATTTTCGTAATTTAATAAACATTTTATTTAAAAATTTAACGCAACTTTTATTACAAAACTAATAAAAGAGCGTAAATATACCAGTAATCTTTCAAAATGCAGGCTTCGTTACTTTTTTTTAGCTCAATCATGTACTAAATGTACATCAATCGCTAAAAACAACCAAAAGCAGGGCCTATGAAGGCAAAAAGCCTCCCTGCATTTGAAATATCACAGGTATAAATAAAATTTTTCGTTCATAATGATTGGTGATTTCATTGAATAATAAAACTAATTTATTTACTTCATACTTAATTTTTTTCAAACTACTGATTGTTTCTTTGATACTGACTTTTTTTTATAGTAATTCATTATTAGCTAACGCGAGACATGCTTTAGTTATTGGCAATAGTGATTATGATTTTGGCCCTCTTGCGAATCCTGAAAATGATGCTAATGGCTTAGCAGAAACCTTAAAATCAGTTGGTTTTAAGGTTACTTTAAAAACAAATGCTAGCCAAATTGAAATGGAGGATGCCATTAGAGAATTTGGATTTAAATTAAGAAAGGGTGGCGTCGGTTTATTTTACTTTGCCGGACATGGCGTACAGCTAGGTGGTCAAAATTATTTAATACCGATAGGTGCGAGAATTTCCAGTGCTAAAGATGTGAAATATCATGCTGTTGATATAGGCCAGGTATTAGATGAAATGGATGAAGCTAGAAATGGCTTAAATATTGTTGTACTAGATGCCTGTCGAAATAACCCATTTAAAGCCGAATCACGCGCATTTAACACTAGAGGTTTAGCAAAAATAGACGGGCCAAGAGGCAGTTTAATTGCATATGCAACTGCGCCCGGTAGTGTTGCATCAGATGGCCAGGGGGATAATAGTCCCTATGCAAAACATTTAATGCAAGCAATTAAAACACCTGGTCTGCAACTGGAACAAGTATTTAAAAAAGTGTTAAGAGGCGTTGACAAAGAAACCGAACAAAAGCAGGTACCCTGGGTATCATCATCATATACCGGTGAATTTTATTTTATGGATAGCCCTTCCTCCATCCCTGAACCACCCATCCCTGAACCAGATATTTTGCCTATGCCAGTTTCAGATTCTAAACCACAAACAGATGAAATACCATCTATCGACAGAGAAACTTCAGTAAATGATAATAACGATGAAATTATTAATGATGTAGTAGTAATTTCTTCTAATCTGTCTGATATTATTGTCATTCCAACATTTTACAACCAATCTAATGGTCGAATACTTGACAAGTTAAGAAGAAATTATTCTGATTATGATTTTGATGTGCTGCCTTCTCTAATAAGTCAGAAAATAACATCTGAGCTTGTCAATAAGAGTAAAATGACAATAATTGAGTCAGGAACACTTAAAATAAACTCTTTAGCAAATATGGTCTCAGAAGCTAAAAAACAGGGGGCTAAATATCTTGTTGTTTCAGAAATTAAAGGAATTCATATTGATAGCAAATTAAGCTCGGTGCCTTATATGCCTGTCAATAGGAAGCGATATACTGCTTCAATTAATATCAATACTAAGGTGATTGAATCAGCAACTAAAAGAGTATTGTCGACTCAGATGAAAAATTATAAAAGTCAATATTCTTCAACATTAAAAGAAGGCAATGACGGATCAGATGAAGGTATTGTTATCTCTCAACTAATGAATGATTTAACAAATAAAATAGCCCTTAGTGAAGTACCATCTGTTTTAAAATCAATTAAGTAATAATCCTAAAAACTCGTGAGAAGAATATTATGTTAAGAGCAGTTTATTTCAATATAATGACAATTTGTTGTGCCTTTACTTTAGTGGCCTGTAATTCAACAACTCAATCTTTCAGTAAAGATTCAAATATCGTGCTCAGCCAGAAAAGCAAAATAATAACGGCAAATATTGATTCGAAAGATTACAATAAAATTGCAAAGTTTTTACACCAGTCTCTTCAGGATAGCTCTAGAATAAAGCAAAAATCTACCGTTGCTTTGGGTCCTGTATCTTTAAAATTTGATAATGATGGTAAGATTGATATTGTACGTATGCAGGAAAAAATTCAAGTTCTTGCTCACAAAAGTGATACTTTTAATTTTTCTTTTGCGGTTGATGCTATTTCCGGTGAATCCGCAGCAATGGAGAGATATAAAATCATGGAACTACAATGGGAACAGCAAAACACTATTGACCCTCTAAGTTTAAAAACCTTTGGAGATTTGGTTCCTGTTGATTACTTATTGTTTGGTAGAGTCTCATCAACTACAGCAAAGTCCGTTCAAGGTGAAGAAACCACTTATGTCTATAATTGGAAATTAGGTGATTGTAAGACTGGACTTTTAGTCTGGACTGACGAAATGGAGTTGGTTAAACGCATCTATAAGAAATAGTTACGTTCTATTTTTTATAGATATTATTTCTTTTTAAAATTATTTTATACTTTCAAATCAACTATATAGGAATAGCTTAAATGTTTAATTTTCCTAAGCACTCATTTTTTTATAAACTTTTTTATTCCATTACTATATCACTATTGTTAATTTTAACATCCTGTAATAATTTACACTCAGATGTTTCTCTTACAGGTTCACCTAAGTTGATAACTTTTAGAATCGATGCTGCTGACTATAATAATATTTCACAAAAATTATCGAGTAAATTACTAACTGATAATAAAGTTCTTAATAATAAGGGTAAGGTTTTAGCTCTCGGGCCTGTTGATTTAAGTTCAACAATATATCGAATTGATCCTCGAACTCTTCAGGAAAAACTGCAAACAACTTTGCATAAATCTGGAAATTTACAGGTTACTTTTGCAGTAGATGCCATGAAAGATAATTCTGCGGCAGAAGCGAGATATAAAATCATGCAACTACAATGGGAAAAAGAAAGCCTGGTCGATCCAAAAGATCTAAAAACGTTTGGGCAACTGGCAAATATTGATTATTTGTTATTTGGTCGAGTGTCATCCCAGCAAACAGTGCAAGGTGATAAAACAGAAGTGACCTATACGTATAACTGGAAACTGGGAGATTGTAAAACCGGCTTATTAGTTTGGACGGATGAAGAAGAAATTAATAAACGTGGAAATACGCCTTCTGTACCAGGCTGGGTGCTTGATAGAAGAAATGGTGAAGATGATCACTATTATTATGAAATAGGGCATGCAAAAGAACAAAATACTTTAGAAAAGGCTCGTATTGCTGCTATGGAGAATGCAAAGGAGCTTATAGCTAATAGAAACCAGCACCTTCTTCCTATGGATGAAACCGGACTGGTTCATCCGATACAAGGAAAAGAACTTAAAGTTCAGATGTTGCCACAGGGCTTATATACGAATAAAACGTCAAAAGGTTTTCAAGCCTGGATAATCGTTAAACATAAAAAAGAAAGTTATGAAAAATTACTTAAAGAACGCAATAAAATTTTAAGCTTATCACTTGAAGCAGAAAAACTTACTAGAGAGGCTTTACAGTCTTCAAAGCAATTTCAACGTAGAAAATACTATAACCAGGCAATTGCTCAATTAAATTCTATAAAGGTGACTTATCCAATTGCAAATAGTAATGGTGTTAATACCGAACGATTACTTTTTAATCTGGCAGATTTATATAAACAGGTTGATGGTTCCTGTGCTGCACAGGATATATATCAATCAATAATTGATCGTTCATCAAAATCTGAATGGATAGATAAATCTCATGCTCAATTAAAACAAGTGAATTGTGGTAAAAAAGAAAGAGCACAATTTTTATTATCTAAGCGTTTTTCGGGAAAAAAAGTTTCGGTTCTGGCTGCATATCGTACAAATGGAAAAATTCACTATTGGAAAAAGATAGATCAGTTAATGATTAAATATTTAAATGGATTGGGTAGTCAAATATCCTCTGCTAGTAAAAAAGTTGGTGCCAATAAAATTATTAAGATTAGTAATGCTAATGGCAAATTTAATAATTCAAGTGATATCTCTCTTGTCGTCGCAGCGATTGGAGAAATGATTCAGCGTAGTAATAAAAACAACCCTAATGGCAAAGATTTTCGTTTTAAGGGGGAAATCAAAACTTATACGATTGATGCGGGGCAATTAACTTTTATCGATGAATATAATGGTCTATCAGGTTGGAACCCAATTAGTGAATCCATGGTTATGGAGGTTGTAGCGATTCAAGCCTTTAATCGGTGGAAGAAGGAATATAAAAGATATCTGGGCACACAGGATAACTAAAAGAATAATGTATTAATGATAGGGAGTTAATATGAAGTCAAAGCATAATAAACTTACTCAGCCGCTACTGTTTTTATTTTTGATTGTTGGTTTTATGCAAATTTGTATGGCCAATACTGCTTTTTCACTGGCAGAGTTAAAAGAAAAAAAAGTGGCTATTGCTGTATTTTCCCAGGACAAAGCATCAAAGAAATTTGAACGTATGGTGCAGTCACGTTTAGAAGATATCCTATCCGATAATGAGGTGGAAGTTTTAGATAGAGATAAGGTTAAGGATTTAAAAAATGTCTGGAAAAACCTTGAGGATCCTGGGTATTTTGTAACTGCCGAAGATTTTGTTAACAATGCAGCTAGTTATGAATTAGATGGGCTGATTCGAGTTTATTTAGGTGCCGATGTAGAGAAAGGACTTGCGGATTATTATTCGGCTACCGGTAGTGTTGATATTCGAGTCGTTAAAGCGGATGCAAAAGTATCTTCGGCTACAAATACCCCAATGGGCGGACCAGGAAAACCTCCATCTGATGGACTAACAAAGTCAAGTGCCATTAAAAATGCTTTACAAAGAGCTCTCGATGAAGCTGTAATGAAAGTTGGCTTTAAGGTGTTTGATGAAGCAAGCCCACGTTCATTTGTACTTAATCTGGGGGAACCATCCACCACAAATGAAAAACTATTATCAGATTATTCCATGAGCAATGATGAATCATTATGGAAACATGTTGAACTAATTGATAAAACATGGACTTGGGAAGTTATTACCGGAACAGTTGTATCGCCAGGTAATAGTACAGCAGCTCTTGCCGGTTATATAACAGACGGAGGACCTCGTTCAAGGACATATTCTTCCAAAATTCACTTGCTGGATGTCAAAGAAGGAAAAGAAATTTCAACCTATAACTCAACTACGAAAGCAAAAAAAGCTAGAGGTTTCTTTGATCTTGGTGTTGGAATAAGCAGTAAGGTTTTAGATATGATGTTCTTAGGTAATTGGCGTTATTTAGCGGCAGTTTCGGCACATGGATTAATTATTTGGGATACTGAAAGAGGAAGAGTTATTTCATCCGTTGAATTGCCAAAACCGGCAAAAATGGCTCAATTGTTGACTAAGAATGATGAGGAAGGTAGTCAATTGATAGTAAAAACGAATAATGAATCTTATAAATATGCTTTGACTTTGAAAAAGTAAAGTTAAAAATGTTTATGACGGATACAGAAAATATTGACAATAAAGAAAATCTTTAGCTATATTCTAAGCTAGCCTTAACTTAGCAAAAACAAGGCAACTTAGAATATTGTTGTTTATCAAATTAGTATTGGATTTCAACACCAACGTTAAGTCCAACCTGGCTAGTGGAACCTCCGGTAAATGACATATCGTCATATCTTAGTTGAGTATTAATATTGACATTTTCTGATACGAAAGATTTAAGTCCACCAAGAACTGAAATTATGCTGAAATCAGTATCACCATCTCCAACACTTTGACCATAGGCAGTTCCAACATAAGGAACAGTAGTTGAACGAGTTGCAAAGTGATAATTAGCACCGCCATAAACAAACCCATTCATTGTTTCTCCAATTGAAGTAGAGAATTGACCATTTATTTCTATTGCATCAGAAATGAAATAACCAGCTGTTATAGCTCCGTAACCTGAGGCATCATCAGCATCTTCCATCTTCGAATAGTTTAAGAAAATACCAATTGTTTTATCGCCAGCTTCAGTACCAGCAAAAGAAATTGAAGGAATTGCTATGGCACCAGCAACGGCAACGCTTAATAAAAGATTATTTTTCATCATTAGGGGGCTCTCTAGTTAATTAATTAATTGTAAAGCTTATTTTTTAAGCCGATTAATCTTGATTATACCTTTTATAACTATATAAATAAAGCATATTTTTTTCATAACTTAGTAATAAACCAGTCTGTTTGTGACAGAAAAGCAATTAGACAGTAATTTTTTATATATTAGGTTTGATAAAACCATCATTATTTAAACGTGATCGAGTTATCAAAATTAATATTCTTTATGTTGGCAATTCAACAATGTGAACAGTGTCCGATTGTTGATGATATATTAGTGCTATTGTTTACTTATCAGACTTATTAACAAATTATTTAAGGAGGGGAATTAATATGGATCAGGTTACTTCTGAAATTATTAACATTTCTCATACTTTAAAAAAACTTATCTATGCCAGAGAAAAATTTACCGATGATGAAAAGTTGTTGCATGCGCTGGCTAAAGCAAGAGCATCATTGATTAGATTGGATAAAACCATTAATAATAGTAATGCGGTAAAATTTCATGATCAAGATAATGAGTCAAAATTAAAAAAAGTTCTCTTTAGTGATGTATCAGAACTGCTTCATTATGAAATACCATTGGATAAAATAATACCTACTAAAAGAGCTTAAGTAAAATATCAAAGGTGTCAGAGATGTTGATTTTAACATCAACTACTCTGACCCCATTGATTCACACTTGATCTTGCACACCGACAAGTTGTACATCAATTTTATTGTCTTCGATAGTTTCTGTGCCAATATCCATCTCAAAACGTGATTCATACACATCAATGTCAAGACCATTCATTGCCCAGTCAATTTCTAGTAGAGGGCCAAAACTATAATCAATTGGAACCTCAAGTGTTGGCCAGAGGCTATTGGGGTTATCACTATCCAACAGTTCGGCAAGTGGTAATTTAATTTTTGCTTCTAGGGCTGCAGCTAGAAAGTCAAGTTCTAACCCAAGGTTAAGACCAAGTTCAGTATCGTTGGAGAACATGGCTGTTGGTACTAATTGCAGATCATATTCGACGATTCCATCACCATCCACATCGAATTTCTCTGCTGCACTTTCTATGACAAGGTTATCAGCGTCACTTGCAGAAAAAGAAAATACTGTCTCATCCTCCATTGTTACAATATAACTCATATCATCAACGGTTAGTGTAAAGTCCTGAGAAAAGTCAGCTGAAGCGATAACATCTGCATCAACCCTGGTATAGGTGTATTCTAGATTGAGAAAGTCTGTAATTTGATCAACTGTTTCTGCAGGAACTTCAGCTATTTTTAGTAAAGTCTCAAGCCCCAATTTTTGCTCAAAGGGATTAAGTAGTTCATCTGGAATTGCTTCCAGAACACTTGCAGCACCGGCAGATGCCGCAGTAGCTACTTTTTTAAGAATCTGTGAAATAACGACAGCAGCAATAGCATCTACATCAATGGTAATAGAAACAAAGGGATCACTTTCACCAGAAGAAGCATAGAGACCAAGAGATGCTGTATCTTCATCAATGTCACTTTGATAATCATATAGTGCTGTTTCCAGATTACCTTCAACAAGGCCCTGGATTAATTTATCTGTATTGAAATCCCAGGTATTGTAATGAAATAGAGCTTCACTGGTGGTATTTGTTAAGTCAACCATGATAATCGTACCAGTTTCATATTGACCATCAATGAAGTCAAGAAACTCATTCCCCACATTCTCTGCCATACCCATTGCCACACCAAGTATGATTTCATCCAACTCAGCCTCGCTCACAAATTCATCTAGACTACCGTATTCTGAAATAAAAGCCGTCGAAGTGTTGAGAATGTTGGTGACTTTTTCACCCAGTTCAATGGTTGCATTTTCAAATGCACTAGTAAGCTGTTCAAGATTGACGACTTCGAAGATATCAGAGGCTTCATCAATAGCCTCATCAAAATAGTAATCATCAATATTTTCACCAAAAGTCTGTTCAAGAGGATCATCCGCTACACCAAACAAATCCTTTAATTGGTAGGAATAAGAATTGGTAATAGCATTTATCACATCTTGTTCACTCACATAGGCAGCTTCTGTTTCAACGGTTGGAATCTTCACCTCAACTTTCTCAATAATTCCTTTGGTTAGATCATCGAGACCGGGAACAGCTACCGCTTCGGCATCTTTTGAGTCAAGGTCCAGAATAACAAGTTCCCCCGGATTTTCAGGGAGTCCAAGATCAATTTCGATTCCGTATTCATCCATCATATCCTGGTAACTTTTAACCTCATCAAGTTGTGCTATGTATGGAATACCATTTTCATCGTATTCAAACATATAGTTAGCTCCGGTTGTTGAGATGGTTGGTGAAAAGTTGATGCCTCCCAGATCGAAGATAGGATAATCAGCTATCGCTAGTGAACCATCAATGTATAAATCCAGGTCAGCACCCACATCATAAAGCAGAGCTGCATAGATAGAAGCATTGGGACTCACTGTACTAAATGGTGTCAATGTGTCATCGTCAAGATTATAGAGTGAGGGAGTGATTGCCAGTTGATCGCTAGACTGGTTGTATTCAGTTACCGAGGTCAACTTATATTGAACATCGGTATCGACTGAACCGGCATCAAGGATAAAGTCCAGTTGTAAGCCTGCTCTGGCAAAGAGGTCGGCATCAACAGTGATCTCACTATTGACATCAATAGTATTGGCCAGGCTAAGTATATTATCTATTCCGGCCGAAACACCGTCATATACCACTTGTGCTGCTGCTTCAACTGCTGCTTTAGCCGTATCATAGACAAGTTTCGCACCATCATAAACGTCTTGTGCGGTATCAAAAATAGCTTCAGCAGCATTATAAATACCTTGCTTAACCCCTTCATACACATTATATGCAGTGTTATATGTAGCGATTGCAGCGTTATAAATATCTTCTGCCGCAGAATATATTCCATCTTTTACAGCTTGGTAAGCATCTGCAGCTGTATTCCAGACCCCTCTGGCCAGCTCATATGCAGCATTGATCTCATCAGTTAAGACATTAAGAAAATCAGCTGCATGTGCCACATCACGTGCAGTTGTAGCCGTCTCATAAAATGCGTAATGAGCGGCATCATAAATTGCTTTTTCTGTACTATTAACTAGATATCGGGTATCTAAAAATGTTTGATATGCCGTATCAAAAACCAGTTTAGCAGCATCAAAAGTGGCTTTTGCACCTGTATCTATAGCATAAGCCGTATTATAAAATGTCTGCTTAGCCGTATCATAAACCAACTGAGCAGCATTAAATGTGGCTTGTACTCCCGCATCAACCACATAGGCTGTTGTATCAAAAACTTCTTTAGCACCATCTATAACATCTTGTGCATAAGCAGCAATCATTGTATTTAACTCAATACTGGAGTAGTTAATATCTACAACATTAAACTCTCCGCTTCGCCAATACTCTGCTCCGGTATCCTGCCAACCGTTTTGTTTATCCCATTGCATAAAGTCATTACCTAACATGGGGTAATATTCATGAAACTGAAAATTCAGGTTTTCTAAATCCACATACAGGCCGTAATCCTGCATATCTTCCCAAATGCTAAGTTCGCTGACTTCTCCAAAGTCAAAGTTTCCCCACATACTTTGATCAACATTGGTAAATGCTATATTGGTATTGGAAATATTTTTATCATAGAGTAATTCAACTGTCTGAATATTTTCACCAATTACAGTACCATTCGTTTCTATACCTGCGACGGTAATATCAACAGGTTCTAGCACATCATCATTCATGATCAGGGTAAAAAGATGGTCGCCCAGATAGTCTGAATTAGTATAAAAATTGGCTATACCATTGGTCACATCATTACCATTGGTATCATAAACTCTGGCATTGGAACTGAGCTTATCAAAACGTAATTGCACCTTCTCATCTCGTGCCGGTTCACTTTTTATTTGTAACAACAGGGTATTTACTTTATCACCTGCCGAGGTGATAACCTCGATCGATGGCGCATCTGTATAGCCTTCAATATCAACTGTTAATGACTGCTCTACTATTGCACCATGTTCATCAACAATGTCATAGTTAAAAAGCAATTGTCCCCATTCGTCATCGTTTAATTCATCAAAATGGTTCTGATTAATCGTTACGCTATCACCATTTATATTATAACCACCCAGTGTAAATGACTCAGTAATTCCATCAGCTTTTTTAAAAGCTTTAACCTTAACGTTAGCTATATGCAATATTGCATTATTATCAATATCTGATGCTCCATCGAGAAGATCAATTGTATAGGGTACAAGCTCTTCATGAGTAATGCTTGTCAATGGAGAAGCAATAGTTGGAGTATCATTGATTCCTGTAATAGTTAGTTTAACTTCATCTAAATTACTGAAAGCTGCATGTGAATCCTCAGCCTTCCAGTTGAATGAATAACTTTGTGTTTCTCCAAAAGCTAAACTCTGGTAGTGCTCTATGCTCGCATCAAGGCTATAGTTACCATCAGCATTAAACGAAAACCCTGGAATATTTGTATTAGAAAAATGATAAGTTAATGTTGTACTATCATCATCACTATCAATATCATAGGCAATCAACTGATTGGATAATATTTTATCTTCTAAAATATTCTGGTCTTCTTCATTAATCATTTCAGGTGCTTCATTGGTTCCAGTTACCTCAATGGTTACTTCTCGAACTACCTGAGTTGAGCTATCTTTGCCATTTTCTACCAGATAGCTAAATGAAAATTCAGCTACTTCATCTTGCGCCAATTTTTCAAAATCTTCATTGTAAATAGAAAAAGTACCGTCAGAATTAAAAAGTATTTGTGTCTTAGTGGGGTCGATAAGTTCAGAGGTCGTTGACATAAAGACCTCTTGCTTTCCTTTATATATAGACTTCAATAAAGAGAAAAAATTGACTTTTTCATCACCTTTATTAAAGTCAAACATGCTTGATGGAATAACTTCTGAAAATGTAATGTCATTTTTATTAAATAAAGGAGTTATTCCGTCTGAATGAAATGGTATAAAAATATTAGGATCTTTTAGGACTTTATGGGTTTGTCCAAGAATTTTTGCAGTTGCCATAATATATTCTCCTAATAATAAAACATTATGTAGAAGCATACAAAATAGTAATCTAGCAAGCTTTAATAACAATAAGAAAATCAAGAAAACATAAATAGCTATCTGCGATTATTATTTAAAAGTAATATTTTCTTATCTATTATTCACAGGGTGTTGGAGTACATATTTCGATAGGGCTCCTAGTTATTTTTCTTAGTTAAGAATAATAATCAGGTAACCCAGTCATCTAATATTGACAAGATCTGTGGCTTTCTTACTTCATGCAGAGCAAGGAGTAGGCTTTTTCTGAAAATTTACCAGTTATATATAAGTAATATATCTTTTTATAAAAATATATATACTACATAATGGGTGTAATTGAAAATAAATAGAGGTATTATTGATTATGAATAATGTGGTTAGTGATCAGAGGGGCAGTGTAAATTGAAATTAGCTTATCCTAGAATCAGCCTAAAAGACCTTGATAATAAAATCAATTACTCTGACCCCATTGGTCTAAGCATAAAATTAAAAAGGACAGCTTACCTGAAAATCTTTCCATTCATAGCTTCTTGGGTGATGAAAGCCTAAACAACTGGCATGTAGTTCCAGACGGCTTGATAGTTCCAGGGCAATATCATTGGCATATAAGGTGTCACCCAATATTGGATAACCGATATATTTCATATGTAATCTTAATTGATGTGAACGACCGGTTGCGGGTGTTAGATGAATTCTGCTAACTAGATAGTTTTTATGGCTATGTTTATCTTTTATTGGTTCTATTTTTATACTTTTCCATTGTGTTAAAGCGTATTTTCCTTCAATAAAATCAATTTTCTGTAATGGTCGATTGGGCCAGTCAACTATCATAGGCACTTCAATTTGCCCTTGTCCTTTTAATGAACCTAAGACTCGACAAAGATATTCTTTCTTAACCAGTCTTTCCATAAATTGTTTATTTAAAACTCTTAATGCCGTTTTATTTTTAGCAAATACCATCAAGCCAGAAGTTTTCCAGTCCAGGCGGTGGCAGACATGAATTTCTCCAAATTGTTGATGTAGGCGGTAGGAGACCGAATCAAGTTTATCAGGACCTTTGCCAGGAACAGAAAGAAGCATTGTCGGTTTGTTTACAACAACAATATCCTGATCGTCATAAAGGATCATAAATTTACTCTCTATTAGGTTGTTGTAAGTAAAACATCTCTCTTAGTAACATAGTCGCATATGAACCACTGGGTAACAAAAATTCAAGTTGATAAGTTTGCTTACTTTCAATATATTGACTTTTTAATTCTTTAGGTATTACTCGTATTGCCCGACGATCTTGTTTTAATCCTTTATCAATTAAATGTTTCGCCCAAAATGAAGCTTGTTCTGCTTGAGCTAATTCAAAGGTCTTTAATTCACTTGCTGATGCAGGCTCACCTTGTCCCCAAAGACATAGGCTGGGATGTATGTCGCCTTGTAAGAAGCGGTGTCTAATTTCATCAGTAATTTTCTCAGCTGTAAAAAATGAACGGTTACCATCAAGTAACATGACTTCTCCGTTAATAAGCTGGTTAAAGCCAAACTGTTCTATTCTTGACGATAAAAAAGTATTAAAAAGCATAGAACGTGCAGCAGATAAGTAGAGTGATTTTTTGCTTTTTTGTTTTACTTTATACTGGCCATTAAACCACTTTCTTGCTTTGACAATATTTTGTTCGTCAATGCCAAAACGTTGTTCGCCAAAATAATTAGCAAAGCCGTTTGATTGTATTTGAGATTGTATTTTTTCGACGGTATCAAGGTGCTCTGGCGAAACATTTTTTAAACGAATTATAAAGTGGTTTGAATCAATAGTACCAATCTTTAACTTTCGAGGATGATAACAGTGTTCGATAATTTCAATATTGTCGACATTGAACTTATCCCAATCCGGTTCGGTGATGCCTTCTAAATTGACACTAAACCATTGTGTGGTGATGGCATGTCTATCTTTTAATCCTGCATAGCCAATGGATTTTTCAGGTACCTGACAGAATTTAGCAAGCTCCTTGATAACCCATTGGGTATTAGTGGATTTTTTTTGAATTTTTAAAAAGGCATGAGTGCCACGGTTTTCAGGCTCAAAACTTATGTTTTCAGTTACAATGAAATCATTGGCAGATTGTTTAAATAATACGCTTGGCCTAGGACCGTTATAGGCCGTGTTAAGATTATTAATGTCGAAATTACCAGAAGTATTCATACTTATTTACTAATCCCTAATCCCTAATCCCTAATCCCTAATCCCTAGCCACTGTCTTCTGTTTATTGATTTCTCATATGCATTGCTGTTTGCAAAAAAGATTGTTCAAGAAATTCTCTTAAACGCCCATTTATTTCCATTTTATCCATGGCTTGTTGCATACATTTAACCCATTGCCCGGCCTCTAGATCACCTATTTTAAAAGGCATATGCCGTCTGCGCAACCTGGGATGTCCATACTTTTCAATATAAAGATTGGGCCCACCAAGCCAGCCGGAAAGAAATAAAAATAACTTTTCTCGAGAGGCTTTCAATGACTTGGCATGTAATTGGCGCAATTGAGAAAAGTCACTATTGTCATCCATAATATCATAAAAATGGTCAACTAATTGTTGAACCTTTTCTTCCCCACCGATTAATTCATAAGCGGTTTTTTCAATTATGTTGTCTTTATTTTCCATAGCTATAATAATGTTTTAACACTTAATAAACTGCCCACTGCCCACTATTCTTTATACCGGATTATCAATATCTACAAACTGATGCTGCAAATCAAATTTAAGCGCTAAATGCTGCCCTAATGCATCTGCACCAAAGCGTTCTGTTGCATGATGTCCGGCTGAATAATAATGAATATTATTTTCTCTGGCAATATGAACAATTGATTCCGATATTTCACCACTGATATAGGCATCAACACCTTGCAAAATTGCATCGTCAATAAAGTTATGGGCGGCGCCGGTACAAAGGCCGATGGTTCTGATTTCTTTAGTTGCAGAAATATGCATTGCGGGACGCTTTAATGTATCCGTTAGTAGTTTATTTAGTTGTTCACCGGAAGTAGTCTCAATTGTACCTTTTAAAGCCAGTTGATTGGGCCCAAATTTACCGTCAATAATAATACCTAATGCCTTAGCTAATAAAGCATTGTTGCCAACTTCCGGATGTGCATCTAATGGCAAGTGATAGGCAATGAGGTTGATATTATGTTTGATCAGTTTTTGGATACGCTGATATTTGATACCGGTAATGCTTGGATTTTCATTTTTCCAGAAGTAGCCATGATGCACCAAAATAGCATCAGCATTAGCTTCTATGGCCCGGTCAATCAGAGCCTGTGAGGCGGTAACGCCCGAGACAATTGATTTTATGCTTTCCTTACCCTGCACTTGCAGGCCATTAGGGCAGTAATCGCTGAAATTAAAAACTTCAAGATAATTATCGCAATATTGAATCAGTTCATTGGTGTTAATTGACATATTAACAGCCTCTAATCATTTTTATCATATTTGTGTTGTTCCTGATGTTTAGTCAAAGAATAATTTTCCAGGCTTTGGATAATACAATCATTAATTGAATCTGGTGTATAAGTACCGTCTTTTGACAGTTTCCCCATGTTTCTGCCCATCAAGATACTTAAAGCTTGTTCAACATGTGAAACAGCATAAATTGTAAATAAATCATTTTCACAGGCTTCAACGACACTATTATTGAGCATTAAATTATCAACATTAGACTGAGGAATAATAACACCATGCTGACCATTTAGACCTCTCGCCTGACAAATCGAAAAGAAACCTTCAATTTTTTCATTGACACCACCAATTGCCTGTACTTCACCAAGCTGATTAATGGAACCGGTAACCGCTAAAGATTGTTTTATTGGGAGTTCCGAAATCGCAGATAATAAGGCCGCTAATTCAGCAATGGATGCACTATCACCATCAACCATGCCATAGTTTTGCTCAAAAGTAAGCGTGGCATCTAATGATAAGGATGATTTTTTAGCATAAACATGGGTCAGGTAGGCAGTTAAAATCATCACACCTTTACTGTGCAGATCTCCGCCTAAATCAACTTCACGCTCAATATCAACAATACCGCCATCTCCCAACCTCACTGTTGCCGTTATTCTGGAGGGTTGACCAAATGAAAACTCAGCAATTTGTAACACAGAAAGTCCATTTACCTGGCCGACTTTTTCCTGCTCGGTATCAATTAAAATAATATTGTTTAAGATATCTTCATAAATCTTTTCACGATATTGATCATCTCGATACATTCTGGCATCTAAAGCCTTTTGTATATCTTCAGGGCGAATTAAGGTACCTTTTTTAGCTTTGCGTAATTGGTAATAATATTCAGACTCTAAAATTAAGTCACGTAAATCGCCTATGTGCAATGAAATATGTTGATTGCTATCAACCATGCGAGAAGCATGTTCAATAATTCGTTCAACCGCTTTGATAGATAATGGTGTGGTTCCTTCTTCTCTTTGAATACCTACAACCAGTTTGGCATAGTTGAGTACATTTTCATCATCGCGTTCAAATTCTTCAGAGAAATCAACATTGACCTTAAAGAGTTTATTAAATTCAGGATCATTATTTTTTAGTAAATGATAAATATTACGATCACCGATTAGGATAATTTTAGTGGTTAAAGGAATGGCCTGAGGTTCCAGAGTTAAATAACGCGAGAAGCCATGTAATTCATCCAAAGGTTCAATATTTAATTGACTGGCTTTTAATGCACGTTTAAGACCATCCCAGGCATAAGGATTGATGAGTAATTTTTCAGCATCCAATAATAAATAACCATGATTAGCCCTATGAAGTGCGCCTGGTTTTATTAAGGTAAACGCCGTTAATAAATTACCTAAGCCCAGGGTGTTATCGGTATTATCTTCTTTTTCCTTTGGGTTATATGTGGCAAGATATTCAATTCGCCCCAATAGATTTGAATAGGTCGGATTATCTTCAAAAATAATCGGTGCGCCTTCGGTAGTCGAGTGGTCAACAAGCACATTAACCAAATAACGATGAAAATTAGCAGTTTTAGAAATATGTTTGCGTTTTTCTCTACTACTTTCTGAAGTAATATCTTCTTCATAAAATTCATCAAGATGATTAATAATATCTTCTTTGACTTCATCTAAAAATCCGGTCACCGATTCAATTGACTTAAAGTCTTCATATAACTCTGCCATAGCCTGTGTGACTAATTGTGTCGCAATGCTTTTATCAAGACCATCCAGTGCTTCGTGTCCTTTTTGTTCTAATAGCGGAATTCGGCCTAGTAATTCATGCAGTTTATCCTGATACTGTTCTATTAATTTGTTTCTTTTTTCCTGTTCATCTTCGGGTAATTGTTTAAATTCCTGAAGATCAACAATTTGTCCTTTAACTAATGCTGATAAGGTATAACCACTCGGCGTTCTGATTACCGCAATATCCTTTTCTTTCGCTTCCTTAATTAAATCCCTAAGTTGCTTTTCACTGGTTTCATTGATTTCGCGATCAATTTCCTGAACTTTTTCTACATATTCATCACTTTGAAAAGCGGCTGAAATTAACTCAGAAATTAATTTAAGTAACTTCTCCATGGATTCGCTTAAAGATTTTGCTCTTCCAGCGGGTAATTGCAAAAACTTAGGATGTTGAGGGTATTCAAAGTTATTGATATAGCACCAGTCATAGGCAGACTGGCCATGGCTATATTGTTTTTTTAACAGATTTTTAATCAGAGCTGTTTTACCTATGCCCTCAGAACCCAGAACGAAAAGGTTATATCCTTTGTGTGGAATTTTAAGACCAAAATCAATGGCTTTAAGGGCTCGGTCCTGTCCAATGACTTCTTCAAGTGCATCTAATTGCGTTGTTTTAGATATATTTAATTTACATTTTTTGTACAGTTGCGTTGGTTTTAACTGACATTTTTTTTCGATAGTTTTTAGTTTATTCATAGGATCCGAGCTTTAATTAACGTCGTTTTGATTACAGCGATAAGATATTGAATATATGAAAATTAATTTTCATATATTCATGACTATTTAGATTCACCTTTTTGATAAATACCATTATAATCTAGCCAGAAAGTATAGCAAATTTGGTAATTGAACAACATCATTGCTTTGTAACTATTTAATTAAGAGAGAGATATGACTAAAAAATTAACGCGTCAGGAACTTGAGCAATGGGCAAGGACATTGGATGAAGAGAATGCGCCTTATTCATCACAAATTCAGGCAGAAAATTCTTTCTTTGTTAATCAGTTAACAACAAGGCCGGGAGATACCTACGAAGATATTCGAACTGAAGCAGAAAAAGATTTTACAGAAAAAAAAGTTGAAGCAAAAAAATGGAAAAATGCCAGCTGGGGTAGTTTGGGTGTTGGTATCGGAGTTAACCTGGTTACCGGTGGCGCTGTTGGCCTTGCTGCCTTAGTAGGAGGTTTTGCAGGCATGTTATACAGTAGCTCACGGGCATCGAAAGATGAAATACAAGGGCATGAAGGTGAACACTTTGTCGTACAGCTGGATGATGTGGCTAAGGATCTTGAGAAGAAAACTTCTTAGAATAAATACTTTAACTATTTATTAATAGATGAGTATTAGCAAGGGTCGGAGTCAAAGATAGACGGTATTTATAATTAATTCATCATTATTTTTAAATATTGAATTTTAAATTTACTTTAAGCTTAAATCGACTCTAACCCCCTAACTAAAACTCAGGCTGATTTAACTTCTTCAGGCTTAGAAAACGTATCAATGATAAGTAAAACCGCGCCTATAAAAATAGCAGAATCGGCAATATTAAAAGCCGGCCAGTGTTGTTCTTTATCATTAAATACAATAAAGACATCCAGAAAATCAACCACATAACCCAGAGTAACTCTATCCCATAAGTTGCCAATGGCGCCACCTAAAACAAAGGCTAATGCAATCGCTAAAAGTTTTTCATCCGCTTTTAAACGCATGATCCAGATCAATAAAACCAGGCTCATAACACTGGAAATAATGGTAAAAAACCATCGTTGCCAACCGGGTTGATCGGCAAGGAAGCTAAATGCAGCACCATAGTTATGTAATAGTGTAAAATTAAAAAAACCATCAATCAAAGGAATCGATTGATATAGCTGCATACTGGAACTAATTAAACTTTTTGACCATAGATCAAGCACAATAACGATAATTGTCAATAATAGCCATTTCATCATTGGAAAACGAGTCTGAGAATCCATAGATTAAGGCTCTAATTAACAGAAGTGTCATTGAATAATTTACGCATAGGTTCGTTGCTCACCAACACCATCGTCGTCAATATTCTCAACACAACGACCACAGAGTTCAGGGTGTTCTGAAACAGTCCCTACATCTTCACGATGATGCCAGCAGCGAACACATTTTTGATGTTCGCTAGCTTTAGCTGTTAATGCCAAACCATCAATATCGGTTTTTACAGCATTTTCAGGGGCTTCATTTTGTAAGTGGAGATGAACATAAGAACAAATCAGAATAAATCTTAGTTCATCAGCAAATGGCTGCAGAGCATCAAATAAATTCTGATCGCAATACAAATCAATTTCAGCATCTAATGAAGAACCAATGGTTTTTTCATTTCTCAGCTTTTCCAATTCTTTACTACTGGCAAGCCTAATCTGGCTAAATAATTCCCAGGTTTCATTATCAACTTTTGCATGCGTGCTAAAATCGGGTAATTTATACCATTGCTCAAAAAAAACCGATTTTTCATCAGAAACTTTGGGTAAAGATTGCCAGATTTCTTCTGCGGTAAAAGATAAAATGGGTGCAATCCAACGGACAAAGGCTTCACTGATATGATACAAAGCCGTCTGTGCTGAGCGGCGCGCCAGGCTATCGGTTTTAGTGGTGTATTGTCTGTCTTTGATAATATCCAGATAAAAAGCCCCTAATGTTTCCGAGCAGAAGTGATGAACTTGCTGATAAATAAAGCGGAATTCATATTTCTTATAATTGGCAATAATTTCCTTCTGTAATGATTTTGCCTGTTCTATAATCCAACGATCCAATGGTAATAAATCATCCGCAGCAATCTGATGTGATTTAGGATCAAACTCAGACATATTGGCTAACATAAAACGTGCGGTATTACGGATCCGACGATAAGTATCTGCTGTGCGTTTTAAAATTTCATCAGAAATTGTAATTTCACCGGCATAATCGGTTGATGCAACCCATAAACGAAGAATATCTGCACCTAATTGATTAACCACTTTTTGCGGTGAAACTACATTGCCTTTAGATTTGGACATTTTCTTGCCCTTGGCATCAACCACAAAACCATGCGTTAACACCTGCTGATAGGGCGCAACACCATTCATAGCAGTAGACGTTAATAAAGAAGATTGAAACCAGCCACGATGTTGATCAGAACCCTCTAAATAGAGATTAGCAGGGAAGTGCAATTCTTCACGTTGATTAATCACACAGGCATGAGTAACACCGGAGTCAAACCAGACATCTAAGGTATCATTTACCTTAAGATAATCCTGAGCATCTTGTCCTAATAAATCGTCACTGGCGATATCTTCTTCTGTTAATTCAAACCAGGCATCAATACCTTGTTTTTCAACACGCAAGGCAATTTTTTCAAATAAGGCTTGTGTCTCAGGGTGAAGCTCTGAAGTTTCCTTATGTACGAAAATGGTAATCGGCACCCCCCAGGTTCTTTGACGTGAAATACACCAGTCCGGACGATTTTCAATCATACCCTTAATACGAGCACTGCCCCAATCCGGGATCCAGGTCGTTTTTTCAACTTCTGCAAGCGCTGTTTCACGTAAGTGATTTTGATCCATACTAATAAACCACTGTGGCGTTGCTCTAAAAATAATAGGCGTTTTATGGCGCCAGCAATGAGGGTAACTATGAAACAGTTTTTCCAGGCACATTAAAGCCTGATTATTTTTAAGCACTTCCAGTACAGAATCATTGGCCTTAAAGACATGCTCGCCAGCAAATAATGGCGTACCTTCAACAAAGGTACCATTAGCTGCAACAGGATTATCAATGGCTAAATTATATTGCTTACCAACAATATAATCTTCCTGACCATGTCCGGGTGCCGTATGTACCGCACCGGTACCTGCATCTGTTGTGACATGATCGCCTAAAATAATAGGCACTTTACGATCATAAAATGGATGCTGTAGCAGACAATTCTCTAATACCTGGCCGGTACATCTTGATAAAATAGTATAGTCAGTAATTTCATAACGTTTAAGAGCGCCTTCAAATAAAGCTTCAGCCAGTAATAAACGCTCATCTCCGGCCTGAATCAGTACATAATCCAATTGTGGATGTAAACAGACTGCCTGATTGGCAGGAAGAGTCCAGGGCGTTGTCGTCCAGATAATGCTGTAAATCTTGCCATGACCTAAATTATCATCCGAAGGAAAAGCCGCTAAAAATTTTTCTTCATCCAGGACTTCAAATTTAACATCAATTGCCGGTGAATGTTTATCTTCATATTCCACCTCGGCTTCAGCCAGGGCAGAACCACATTCGGTACACCAATGTACCGGCTTTGAACCTTTGTGCAGATGCTTATTAGCAATGATTTTACCTAAAGAGCGAATAATATCAGCTTCAAACTGAAAATCCATACTCAGATAAGGATTGTCCCAATCGCCTAAAACACCTAGACGTTGAAAGTCTTTCATCTGACCTTCAACCTGTTTTTTTGCGTAGGCTCTACACTCATCCCTAAAGGCTTTATGAGAAATTTTCTGACCCGGTTTGCCTTTTTTCTTTTCGACGTTTAATTCAATGGGTAAACCATGGCAATCCCAGCCCGGGACATAGGGTGCATCAAAACCACTGATAGTGGCAGATTTAAGAATAATATCTTTTAAGATTTTATTAACAGCATGGCCAATATGAATGTCGCCATTGGCATAAGGAGGACCATCATGCAAAATAAACTTAGGACGACCTTGAGATTTTTCTCTTAACTTCTGGTACAAATCGTCCTGTTCCCAATCTTTCAACATTTGCGGTTCACGATTGGCAAGATTGCCCTTCATAGCAAAATCAGTTTTGGGTAGATTTAAAGTCTGTTTGTAGATATTTTCTTTGCTCACTTAATTTAGTCTCGTGTAAAATTTATCCATTATAACCTGAGCCATGGATAAGAAAAAATAATTTCAGGTTCTATATCTTGAAGTAATCTTTTGCGATAACCACATCATCCATTATTTGCTGTTTTAAAGCATCAAAAGATTCAAATTTTTGTTCATCTCTTATTTTTTTTAAGAATTCAACATGGACATATTGACCATAGAGATCCTCATTAAAGTTAAAAATGTGTACCTCCAATAAAGCTGTTTTGCCATCAACCGTAGGACGATAGCCAATATTGGCAATACCTTCAACTTTTTTATCCAATTTTGTTAAACATAACACAACAGCATAGACACCGGTAAGAGCAGGGCGCTGGCAGGGCAGTCGAATATTTGCAGTAGGAAAACCAATGGTTCGACCTTTTTTAGCACCATGTTGTACATGGCCACTGACAGAGTATGGATGGCTTAATAATTTTTTTGCCGTATCAATATCACCGGTATTTAAAACTTCTCGAATGCGTGTACTGCTAACACGTATTCTTTCATATAAACATGTTGGTGTTGCTTCTAATTCAAAACCAAATTGCTGTGATTTTTGTTTTAAATGCTGATAATTTCCTTGTCTTTGCATACCATAGCAAAAATCATCACCAATTTGAATATAATGAATACCAAGTTGTTTAACCAAAAGTTGCTCAACAAATTCATCGGCTGTTAGCGAAGCAAAGGAAGAATTAAAGTTAATGACTAAAACATAATCCACATCTAATGTTTGTAATAAACGAATTTTATCTCTAAAGCGGCACAAACGAATAGGAGCTTCTTCAGCCTTAGGATTATTGGCTGCAAAAAACTCTTTTGGATGAGGTTCAAACATCATTACCAGGCTAGGAAGTTGATATTCTTTCGCCTTCACATTCAGTTGTTTAATGATTTCCTGATGGCCAAGATGAACGCCATCAAAATTACCTATGGTTGTAACACAGGCAAAATTTGTAAAGTTGAAATTATGTAGGCCTCGAATAATTTTCATATTGTCATGTAAGTCATATCATATTTTATATGTTGTCAGCTATACTGATGCATTTTCAAAGATTAGTCGTATATTTTACTATGAATTATAAGTGATTACTTATTATTAACTTGAAAAAGAAAGTTTTTTTATTTAGTATCCAGTGAATACAAAACTTAACAGATTTTAATTTATGAAAATAATCGTTTTTAGCAAGCAATCACATACTCTTGAGCAATTACAGGAAAAGATTAGCAATATTGCCAATGTTGAAGAAGTGCCAGTTTGTAATTCTTTTCATGACATTGATATCGAAGTTAAAAAGCCGCACGATATTTTGGTTTATCATTTATCACCTGATGAACAAGAAGAAAAGGTTTTATACCAATTTCTAGATCTGTATCAGCAGTCTAATAAAGTTTTTGTCGTATCCAATATACCTACGGCCGAACAAGGTAAGAGAATACTCTCAGCTGGAGTTTTGGCCTACACAAATACTTATATTTCACCAGAAAAATTAACCCTTGCATTAAATGCGATTAGCCAGGGAAAAATCTGGATGGGGGATGAAATTGCCAGAGTATTTAAAGAATTAGGTGTTAATGCTGATGAAGCAGCCGCTTCTGTGTCTCAGAATACTGAATCAGAGCAGGAACAAGTTAAAGATGATGAAGCACAAGTTGAATCTTCTCCAGAACCAACGGAGCAAACAATTTCAGAACCTAAGCCTAGTCAGGGTATTTTTTCTAAGATTAAAAGTTTTTTTAGTTAGTCGTACTCTAAAAATAAATATTCCAAAGTAGCTGTGTTGCATGATTCAGTCCCTCCCTCCTCCCCTCGTAGGGCCTACTTGTAAGGGTTAAGGGACTATTTGTGCAAAATATATAGAACATACAGTTGTCATCAACCTAGTTGAATAAACTTTATCCCATCACCCCTTCCGATAAAAATAACTCAACTTAACACCCATCAGCCATAAAGTTGCCAAATAAATAAAAGCAGCAATACCAATCCATCCAAGTAGCAAATAAACTTGTCCCCATGCATCCAGGTTCAACCAATAATTAATAGACGTATTGAGACAAAGCAGAGTGAAAATCATTAAACTGGTGGATACACCAATTTGAACAAACACTTTTCTCCATCCTGGCTGGGGTATATATATTTCACTAGTAATCAAACCTCGATATAGTAAAAGCGCATTGATAATCGCTGAAAGAGAGGTTGCAATTGCAAGACCTGCATGAGCACCAACCGCGCCACTAAAATACCAGGGCAAAACAATAATCAAATTAAAAAACATACCAACTGAAAGCGAGATAATACCAATTTTCACAGGTGTTTTTGTATCTTGACGAGAATAATAGGCTGGTAGTAAAACTTTAACTAAGATAAAGCCAACAAGACCAAAGCTATAGGCCATTAAGCCATAGCTTGACATTAAAATATCATTTCTTTGGAATTGTTCACTGCCAAATAAGGTTGCGATAATGGGTACGGACAATAAAAATAAACCAATAGCGGAAGGAATACCAAGATAGACTGCCCAACGTAAAGCCTTATCCAGGGTTCTTGAAAAAGCCACTTTTGATTCACTATGATGATCTTTACTAAGCGCTGGTAGAATAACAGTTGCCAGAGCCACACCAAGAATACCTAAAGGAAATTCCATTAAGCGATCCGAATAATAAAGCCAGGAAATACTGCCACTGACCAATAAAGACGCTAACATAATATCGAGCAATAAACTGATTTGAGAAATCGAAGCTCCAAATAATGCCGGTAGCATCAATTTTAAAATCTTTCTAACCCCTGAATGCTGTCGATTCCATTGAGGTCGAACCAATAAACCTTTTTTAGCTAAAAACGGAATTTGTAATAGTAATTGACATAAGCCAGCAATAAAAACACCAATGGCCAAAGCCATAATCGGCTCTTCCATCATTGGAGCTAAAAACAATGCCGAAGAAATTAAAACAATATTGAGTATAACCGGAGTAAATGCGGGTAAAGCAAATTCTCCATAGGTATTTAAAATACCACCAGCAAAGGCAACTAACGAGATAAAAAAGATATAAGGATAGGTAACGCGAAGTAACTCAATGGTTAATTCATATTGTGATGTATTTTCATCATTAAAGGCATAACCCGGCGCAAAAATCATGACTAATATAGGCGCAAGCATCATACCGATAGCAGTAATAATGAGCAAATATCCACCTAGTGTACCCGATACATGGGCAATTAAATCTTTAACATGTTCTTTATCTTCTGTAGCTTTAGTCTCGCCAATGGTTGGTACAAAGGCCTGATTAAATGCACCTTCAGCAAATAAACGGCGCATAAAGTTGGGAATTTTAAAAGCAATTAAAAAGGCATCCATTTCAGGTGAAGCCGCAAATATCCGAGCAAAAATTACATCACGTACGAACCCTAAAATTCGCGATAAAAAGGTCATAGATGCAACAACTAAACTGGATTTTAAAAGACTGGGCTTTGACATAGAGCCTTTTAGTTTTGATAAGTTTGAAAGGTTTGTTAGAAGATATTAAGTATACTATAATTAAAAAAATAGCAAAATGCTATCAAAATGCAACCGTATAAATGCTGATGGAGTTATCTGATGCCAGCTTTAACCATTAAAAATATGCCGGATGAGCTTTATAATGAACTTAAATCAGTTGCTTCTAAGCATCATCGGAGCATAAATAGCGAAGTCATCGTGCGGCTGAAACAATCTGTTTTCCCTGACAAAATATCACCAAATCAATTTTTAGCTAATATTCAGCATTTGCGTTCAACAATTAAAGATAATGTTTTGACGGCTGAAGATATAGATAAAGCAATTGAAGATGGTAGGGCATGATAGTTGCTGATACCAATATAATTTCTTATTTTTTATTACCAACATCATTTTCCGAATCAGTCGATAAGCTCTATAAATCAGATTCTCACTGGACTGCTCCAATGTTATGGAGAAGTGAGTTTAGAAATATTCTGGCTCTTTATTTAAGAAAAGATCTGATTAGTTTTGAGAAAGCAATTCAACTGCAAGACTCGGCTGAATTATTGATGCAGGATAATGAATATAATGTCACTTCAACACAAGTATTATCATTAGTTAGGAAAAGTAATTGTTCAGCCTATGATTGTGAATTCATCTCTATGGCTCAATACCTTAATACAAAGCTGGTAACACAGGATAAAAAAATATTAAAAGAATTTCCTTCTATCGCAATTTCAGTGGCACAATACCTTACAGTGTTCGAAGATTGAATTGATTTACGATAAGCAAAAAAAAACCAACTCGTAAGTTGGTTTTTTTAGAATATAAATCAGTAAAAATTAAGCAAGAGA
>JADGAU010000030.1 GCA_015231865.1 Gammaproteobacteria bacterium
CTTTTTAATATTATATATTCCTGAATTTGTCCAGCAGGAAACGGACCAGTTACTTTACCCTTCTGTCTCCAATACCATAAATTACTATTTGCCATATTATTGTTTGCCATATTGTTCTTTTCAATAATTTTATACAAAATATAGACTTAACACTATAAGAATTTATTTAAACCTAAAAAATCCGTTTTAAACATCAAGTTTACATCTGTTTAAACGCTAGTAGTAGTATCTATCAATTAAGCAAAGAAATAACATGCCAACTATCCTTTCTTTTTCACAAGCGCAAAAAAATAAGCAATTTCAACTTGAGCAACAACGTTCAATGCAATTACTCGAACTTAAGATGAATGATACATTAGCCAATATTGAAGAGTTCCAGTATTTAGCTTTTTGTGATTTAGAATTAATGGGAATTGATTCATTTGAAATTATTCCTGCAAATGAATTAAACAGTAAACGTTATCTATACCGCTAAAAATGTCGTCTTTACCGCTAGTCTTTCTAAATTCCAAATATCAGCTGTATATCAATATAAGCAAACTTTTCGAATTCCAAAAGGGCTATAGTTTGATTGACTAAATTAGGCTATACTTCGCGCTTCAATCAACTGATAGTATTTTTTAAATTGAATAGTACCATTACCCCTAGTACAGTAGCTGTAACACCAATTGATGCGCCTGCAACTGCAGATGTTTTAAGTAATCTTATCTCTCTTTCTAAAGATAAAGAACTGCAGCTAATTGATAAAATCAAGCAACAATTAATTAATCAAAATGCCGTATTAGTAGCTCATTACTATACCGATCCTAAATTACAGCAATTAGCTGATGAAACCGGTGGCTGTGTTTCTGATTCATTAGAAATGGCACGATTTGGGCAAGCCCACGCAGCAGATAAAATTATTGTTGCTGGTGTTAGGTTTATGGGTGAAACAGCTAAAATACTTTCACCACAAAAGCGGATTTTCATGCCAAACATAGAGGCTACCTGTTCGCTGGATTTAAACTGCCCTTTTGATGCTTTTAATGAATTTTGTAATCAACATCCCGACAGAACAATTGTTGTCTATGCCAATACCAGTGCTGAAATAAAAGCCCGTGCCGATTGGGTTGTCACCTCCGGTATTGCTACTAAAGTGGTTGAACACTTACAAAAAAATGGTGAAAAAATTCTCTGGGCACCCGACAGACACTTAGGCAAATATATTCAGCAAACAACTGGCGCTGATATGCTCTTATGGCAAGGTTCCTGTGTGGTACATGATGAATTTAAAGCAGATGCAATGCAAAACCTAAAACGCCAGCATCCCGATGCTAAAATTTTAGTCCATCCTGAATCTTCCTATACGCTGGTTGAAATGGCCGATGTGGTTGGCTCAACAACTCAGTTAATTAATGCTGTTGCAGAACTTGATGCTCCGGCTTTTATCGTTGCAACCGATAATGGTATTTTTTATAAAATGAAACAGGCTATGCCTGACAAGCTACTCATTGAGGCCCCCACTGGTGGCGTTGGTGCAACTTGTACTATGTGTGCACATTGTTCCTGGATGGCAATGAATGATTTAACCGGTGTGTTAAATTGCCTTGAACAACAAAATGGCGAAATTTTTGTTGATGAAACAGTTCGACTTAAAGCCTATCAGTCAACTCAGCGTCTATTAGATTTTGCTGCTAAGATATAGTTTATAAAAAATTACATAACTCGAGCTTCGGATAAGAAAAAAATATTCTATAGAGGCGAGGTGTTGGTTTTATGGGTGTAAGCTGTTGGATAGTTAAAAAAATACGTTATTGACGATGTTTAACAGCATATTCATACACGAGGATACTTCGGAGAATTTGCTGGAATCAATAAAATTAACACCTTGACTATTTGCTTATCTGGAGTTCAAGTTATATCAGTTTATAAACTTTTATAAACATTAAAATAAGATTCTAAAAACTCATCAAAATCTTGTTGTGGCTCGGCTTCAATTTCTTTTTGCTTGATTATCGATTCCTTTGCTAAGGTCTGTAATTCTTTTTTAACATTATCAGATAAGGTCTGTTGTAAAAAATAATGCTGGTTTAACTTTGAACGTCGATATGCAAATTGATGGAAACTTTCTTTATTTTCCCTCATTTCATTAAGCATAATGGCTGAAGGTGTTTTATCCGGATTCTTTATTTTAGTAAATTGTTCTTCGACTGAATTTTGATATACATTTTTGGTATTTTCATTTCTATCTAATAGCTCAGCAACTTTCATGGTGTTTGTACAGATTTCACTTGCCCAATCTGTCAATAGTATTTTTTGCCCATTTCTACTTAATAATAAACCCTTTTCTCTGCCTCGGTGAGCCGTTATCATTTCATTTTCATCGATTTCTTTTCTTTGTAGGTTATCGATATTCGGACTATCTTCCAGTAAGCAATAAATAACAAAGGATTCTAAAAAATTAAGCTGAACTTCATTAATACCAACCGGATCAAAAGCATTAACATCAAGAGAGCGTAACTCTACATAGTTAACACCCCGTTTCTTTAGAGCCATTGATGGTTGTTCATTTTTACTGAGAATTTGTTTTGGCCTTACTGTTGAATAATATTCATTTTCAATTTGTAAAATATTGCCATTTAATTGCTGATACTCATTCTGAGAATTTTTTACGCCAAGTTTTAAGTAACCTGAGTAGGGAGTTGTAATTGCATGTTTTAGACTATTGATATAGGTATCAATATTATTGTAGCAGGCCTTAATACCTGTCTCATTTTCTTTATTGTTTTGATAACCAATATCACCCATACGAAGTGACGTTGCATATGGCTCATAATAAGTGCTTTCATCAAAACTATCTAAACTATCATGCTCATATGCAATAAAAGATTTACACACTGCCGGTGAAGCACCAAATAAATAAGGTATTAACCAACCATAGCGTTGTAAGTTTCTAATTAAATTAAAATAATGTTCAGATGAAAAATCAGTTAGTGATAATGAACTGTTATTATGAATATTAAGTCCCTGATATGCGGACCAAAAATTTTCTGATAAAGAAAAATTAAAATGAACGCCGGCAATTACCTGCATTTCACGTCCATATCGAAGCCCTAGTCCTTCTCGATAAACCATCTTCATCTTACCAAGGTTAGATGTTCCGTATTTTGCAATAGGAATACTGGTACTGCCATGTAATATACAAGGCATACTAGTAGCCCAGAGAAATTCATTATCCAGATTCTGATAAACAAATAAGTGATATTGATGTAAAAAATCAATAATTTGATTTGCCTGAGATAATGGGGGCGTAATTAGTTCTAATAATGCTTCAGAGTAGTCTGTTGTAATATATGGATGAGTAAATGTCGAACCAAGGGACGTAGGGTGCAATGTCTGTGCTAAAACGCCTTCAGGGTTAACTCTTAAACTTTCCTTTTCGACACCAATTAGATTTTCTTCAAAATATCGAAAGGTATTTGCTTGTATACAAGCATCGATACGGTTTTTAAAAATATTGTTCATAATTAATAAATTACATGAAAGAGCAATAGCCCTTAATCTCGCAACCAGAATTCAACATCTGTTTTTTGTTCGAGAAAAACTTTAGCTTCTTGCTTTGTATCCAATAAATTTAAAACCTGCTTTTCATTTTCTTTTATTACATCACTTTCACCATCATCCGTTTTGGCTGCATTTTTCCTCTGATCACTGGCCTTGTAACTGAAAGGTTGGGATTCTGGCTTTTTAGAGGCTGTAGTAGGAGATGTAGGCTCATGAATATCAATTAAATCTACTGCTTTAAAATGTTGTTCATTTTCACCTTGTACATCATCATCAGCATTAGAGAGTTTATCTAATTGTTGGAGAACATCTCCCCATGCTAAATTTTGCAGTAAGTGCTCTTTTGAGCCAACGAAATTAATCTGGAACAATAAACTATCTCCTGTTACAAATTTTAACTTAAAGTTATTAATAACAGATACTTTTTTTAAGTAAGACTCAAGTCTTTGAAAGTCTATATAAGAGGTAACATTATTTACCTTAATCGATATTTGGTTATCAATTCGATCACTATCTTTAATTTTAAAGTGCTTTGACAACCTGAATAATAAATCGGTAATCCCATTTCTCAATAATGACTCCAATTTATCTGACTGACTTTGCCATTTAATTTCTTTATTAACAATATATAAAGACCAATTAGCATACCATTGGTTTTGTGAACCCAGATGAACTCTGGAAGTTAATATTGAAGGCGTATGATATCTCTGCGAAGCAGACAAAATAGTATCAGAAAAATCATCCCATAAATCGTTAATCGATAATCGTTGTATGTCCTGCAAATCAGCATAAGGGAACTTAATTCCAAGACCACTCTCTTTGGCTTGCTGTCTCAATAAATCAAATATTTTAGGCGTTATCACAGGGGATAAAATCGAACGTTTATTATTTACATCAACAGATAGCCATAATAAGGTGTCAGGACGAATACTTAACCATGGATATAGATTGTATTTTTTTAAAATCTGGTTAGTTGCTATTGGATTGAAAGTAACCTTTAATTTTTTAAAACGATTTTTTGAAATATCATCTTCGGTAATAGGTAATTGTTCTGTAACATTATGACTTTGTTTGAGTTCTGAAAATCCCTTAATATCATTATTAATTTCATTTAAATTAATTGAAATTTGAGGAACATAACTGGCACTTGAAAATTTAAGTACAAGTTTGTCTGCTTCTCTGATCAACAGATTACGATCTTTTAAAGCTTCAAACTGAGTATCTCCGGTCAATTTAAGAATAACTTTCACAAACGCCTGTCGTATCATTGTTTCCTGATTTATAGAAGCATCCATAGTGTCATAAGCAATACTGGCTTCATATAGAGAGTTAATATCATTAGCTTTAACAAATAGAGGCGTAATTAGAAAAACTGAGAGAACAATAATATTTAATAAATGGCTGCGAAATAAATAGCTGCAAAATGAAGGGAAAGTTGAAGAATTAATGGGTAGAATACGAAAATGATGCATCATCTTAAAATTTTCTAAGCACAGTTTTTACAAACGCCATAAATGTACAGACTATGTTCTGTCATTTTGAAGTTAAATTTTTCAGTAATTCTATCCTGACTTTTTTCTATTTCTTCGTCATAGAATTCATCGACATTTCCACATTCTATACAAACTAAATGATCATGATGATCACCTTCGTTTAATTCGAAAATAGAATGCAAGCCATCAAAGTGATGACGATTAAGAATACCCGCTTTCTCAAATTGCGTCAGAACTCGATAAACCGTCGCTAAACCAATTTCTTTATCTTCTTCAATTAACATTTTATAAACATCTTCAGCACTTACATGTTTATTGCCTTGATTTTTTTCATGGTTGTTTTCCAGTAATTCTAAAATCTGCATCCTTGGTATTGTAGACTTTAAACCTGATTTTTTCAGACTGTATTGCCCCATTCATCTATCCTCTATTTAATAAATATTTACATTATGCACATGATAACCTATTGTAGACTTAAGCACAGCCATAATTGATAAATATCAGCTAAAATTTAGACCTATATTTTAAACAATAAATAAGTTAAGATCAGGAAATAAATTCCTGGTGCCTATTTCTTCTATGATAAGTAAATTGATAAGTAAATTTTTTAAAAATAATACGCCTTATTTAATCCTGGTTCCGGCTGTGATTATGTTAAGTTCATGCTCATATTTTTCCTCTTACCATTTTGATATCCAACAAGGAAATGTTATTGAACAGTCACAGGTAAACAAATTACGTATGGGAATGAAAAAAGAACAAGTCCAGTTTATTTTAGGAAATCCTTTATTAAAAGATATGTTTCATATAAATCGTTGGGATTTTTATTATTCACTTATTGACGAAAACCTTAAAACAACAACCAGTCAAATGACTTTATTTTTTAATGAAACCGGCTTATATAAAATTGATGGTGATTATAAAGTCAATGAAAATGCCCCTGTCGAACAAAAACAGCAATCATTCATTGTCGGTGAAAAACACTATGAAGAACCATCTAAATGGTATGAAACAATATTCTGGTGGAATGCCAGAAAAGACAATTAGTTTGTAAACCGGTAAGATTCAATATCCCAATTTTCATCAGATACATTTAATTTTAAGCAGGATGGACCGCCATGCGTTCTTACATTTCCTGCAGCACCCGGATTTAATACCCAGCAATTTGTATGTGAATTATCAATAATTTGATGATGCGTATGTCCATAAACCACAGCACGACAGTCTTTATGTGCAGCTCTCAAATCGTCATGAGAAGGTTTGTGCATATCATGGGCATGGCCATGTTCAACAGCGATCACTCCGCCAGGAACAGTTATTTCAATACTATCTGGTAGTGTTTTTAGAAACTCCCAACCAGGCATGTCCCACAGATAAGGCTTATCATTATTTCCTGCGACACCAAATGCCAAACCACGTTTAGGTTTTAGCGATTCAATTACCTCTAAACTACCAATATCTCCAGCATGAATTACAATATCACACGCTTCAACAATTTTCCTAACATCATCATCAAGTACAGTATGAGTATCAGAGACAACCGCAATAGATAAATTATTTAAATGGCTAAGATCAAATTTTTCATTAAATTTAGGGTTCATTAGAACTAACTCTTTTTATCTCACAACTTTAACGGATAGAGTTGTGTAAATTTTTAGCTACAAACAAGATTCACGCCCATTTGGTCAAAGATTATGGCGATATAATATTCTAATTTTTCAGAAACCATATTTCTATAGCCTGTATTAGACATTGCTCCATGTACTGGTAATATTTTGGTGAGAGAGTGTTAATGTTACTCACTACATCATGAGTAATTAATTCAAGGGATCGGAACTGAAGTTTAAGATAGCCGATCAAACATCAAACTATCTTAGTTAATCAATTTTATACCGCTAATCTTTGAAATACAGAGGTATAAGAAGCGAAAACTTAAAAGAATCCAGGCATAAAACCAGAACGACTAAACGGAGATGATTTACCCATTCCCGAGAAAATAGGCATTTTCGTCGTCATTGGATACCAATTAGTCATATCAAAAAATTGGTTGTTCGCAGGTATTTTTTTTTTTGAGTATTTGGACGATAGATCAGGATATCGATAACTTTTCTTCATTTCTGGAGAAACATAATATATTGAATCATCTTCGTAGTAACGATCAGGGCGATATTGCTTAGCTGAAATATCATTGTATGCTGGTCTATTATATGGATTTGTTCTTATATTCTCTCGATTATAATAATCATTGCTATTGGATAAATCAGAAAACCTTGAATAATATTGCATATCCGTACGATCCGTAGCCATTCCATCTGATATTTCTGGTTCAATATAGCTACTTCTCTTAGAATCAGTAGATGAAGCAGGATAATTTGATTTTAACTTAACCGGCTTTTCCATATCAGGAAAAACATAATCAGATTGTTGAAAAAAACTATTATTATTATTATGATCAGAATATGACATATAAGTATCAGGAGTATAAATCTGCTCTGCAGTTGTTTCCATGTCTTCAAGCGGTGGAAAAACATAATCACCAAAGTTTTTTGCAAACAAATTTTGGTTTAGTAGAAACGAAGATGAAATGATTAGAGAATACATTCCAAGATTTTTTAACATAAATACCCCTTTTTATTGCCACTCACTAAATGATCTGTTTATAACGCTCATTTAAAATTTAATACTATTCGGCTTATCAATAATTTAATATCAGATTAAAGAAACTAATTATTTTCTAATATAGTGTTTTTTAAAGCTGATTGTTAACTTAATAAAGTATAGTTTAGCAGTAAAAATTTTCATCTAAAATAAGTTTTGAATGATTCATTAAGATTAATTTTGCCATCTTAATAAACTTAATACCTTAGCATAACAGCATGCCTTGCTATTCAAAAAAAGCATATAACTAATTGTATTTTCATAACTTTATTACATTAGAAAAAATACTTATTATTTTTTA
Source organism: Gammaproteobacteria bacterium (assembly GCA_015231865.1). Taxonomy (GTDB): domain Bacteria; phylum Pseudomonadota; class Gammaproteobacteria; order GRL18; family GRL18; genus JADGAU01. The sequence continues at coordinate 7,996 of JADGAU010000030.1, forward strand.
TTATTTTAAAATCTATAAAATCATTAACTTAGTTTTAAGTTAAACACCTGAGAAAATTTCTGGCATGATTTTAATAAAAACACATCAAAAAGGAGGAAGATTTAGCTAAGCTTTTATTGTATAAAAAGAATTTAATTTTTATTACTTAGTCTTGATAAATATACTGGACTCTTGAGGTAATTCCACATACCAATTCATAAGCAATCGTACCTGCATGGTCTGCAATTTCAGAAACAGATATCGAATGCCCCCATAATTCAACTCTATCTCCAATATTAACAGAGCCTGAAGATAAATGACTTATATCACAACAGATCATATCCATTGAAACACGGCCAACTAATTCAACACGATGTCCATTTATCATCATTGGTGTGCCTGTACCTGCATGCCTTGGATATCCATCACCATAACCGACTGAAATTATTGCAATCACTTTATCCTGATTAGCTTTATAACTAGCACCATAACCAACTGTATCTCCTTTTTGCAATTTCTTAATGGCAATGACTCTAGAAGTAAATTGCATAACTGCTTTTAAAGATTGATTTATCGACTCATCCCGCTGACTCAGCGGATTAATACCATAAAGTACTACGCCTGGTCTTACCCAATGAAAATGAGCCTCAGGAAGGCTAAGAATTGCTGCAGAATTGGAAAAACTGAGCTGGTAATTATCAAGCTCATATTGATTACTAATATTAGTTTGCCCGTTTAAATTAAGCAGCAGAGTATTTAACATATTAGTAAAGTTTACTTGCTGAGAGCCGTTTAAATCGTGTTCTGGTTCATCTGCACAGGCATAATGAGACATAAATCCAATAATATTCACAGACTCGCATAAAATAGTTAAATCATTTGCTAATAACTCTAACTCATTAGACTTAAAACCGAGACGGTTCATGCCTGTATCGAGTTTTATCCAAATAGATATTGGGCTTTGAATGGATTTTGACTGTATATGCTTTTTAAATAAATCTAACTGGTATTGATGATGAATAACCGGAATTAAGCCATATTCTATAATGATGGAAATTTCATCGATCTCCTGGAAACCTTCCAGAATAACAATTTGATTATGAAGTTTATTTTCACGTAAAAATATAGCTTCATCAATACTGGAAACAGCAAAAGCCTCAACATCATTTTTAATAAATTGTGCAGTTGCTAACATGCCATGTCCATAGGCATTAGACTTAATTACCGCCATTATTTTTGATGAAGAGGCAAATTTTTTTACCAACTCAATATTATTTTTATAGGCAGATAAATCAATAGTGGCCGTTGTCTGACGATAATTTGTTTTCAATGATAGAACCTAAATCAAATCAATGTTAACCCTGATATTGCTCATATTCAGCGGAAGCAAAATTATCAAACCGAGTATATTGTCCAATAAAAGTTAAAACTGCTGTTCCTAATGGGCCATTTCTTTGCTTACCAATAATAATTTCAGCAGTTCCTTTTTTCTCACTTTCAGGGTTATAAACTTCATCACGATAGATAAACATGATAAGGTCAGCATCCTGCTCAATCGCTCCAGATTCACGTAGATCTGACATGACCGGACGCTTATCTGTTCTTTGCTCCAGGCCACGATTTAATTGTGATAAGGCGATAACAGGCACATTCATTTCTTTTGCCATAGCTTTTAAACCTCGGGATATTTCAGAAATTTCATTGACCCTGTTTTCACTTCTCCCCGGAATCTGCATTAACTGAAGATAATCAATGATAATCAGGCCAATATCATGTTCTCTTTTTAGTCTTCGAACACGGGCTTTCATTTCAGATGGTGATAATGCCGGAGTATCGTCAATATGAAGATTGATTTCCTTTAACATGGATATGGTTGCTGTTAGCCTGGCCATATCATCATCATCTAATTTACCACTTCTTACCTTGGTTTGATTAATTCTGCCTAAAGAAGAAATCATTCTTAAGGTAATAGATTCTGCAGGCATTTCCATACTAAAAATAGCAACACCGCACTTGGCTCCTAAGGCTGCATTTTCAGCAATATTCATTGCAAATGTCGTCTTACCCATTGACGGCCTTCCGGCAATAATAACTAGATCTGCAGGCTGTAAACCAGAGGTCATTTTATCCAAATCATTAAACATGGTTGGAATACCGGTAAACTCTTTATCACTATGATAAAGCTCATCAATTCTGTCTACGTTATTTTTTAATAACTCTTCTATGTCTTTAAAGCCACTCTTTGCTTTATCATCAGTGTCTGCAATCTTAAAAACTTTTTGCTCAGCTTCTTCTAATAACTCTTTACTATCCCTGCCTTCATTGTTGTAGGCACTATCGGTTATTTCGGTTCCTACCTGGATAAGTTGGCGCAGTATTGAATGTTCCCTGACAATATTGGCATAGGCTTTAATATTGGCGGCACTTGGCGTATTTTCAGCCAGGTTGCCAATATAACTAAAACCACCTGCTTCATCTAATTGATTAGTTTGTTTTAAATAGTCTGATAAAGTAATAACATCACAGGGCTGAGATTTATCAATAAGTTTTTTAATTGATTGAAAAATAAGTCGGTGGTCATGTCGATAAAAATCATGTTCAGCAATAATATCAACAATATTATCCCAGGCATCATTACTTAATAATAAGCCCCCCAATATTGATTGTTCTGCATCAATTGAATGGGGGGGAACTTTAAAGTTTTCTATTTGTTGGTCCATAAGTTTTACGTTTCAATAAAAAGTTCTTCTAAATCAGCATTTTTATTTACTAATTGATACTGTTCATCAGTACAAGTAAATTCAATAAGCATCTCACCATTATTATTGACCTGCTCTGAATTGACAGAAGTTAGTTGGTATAATTTCGCTCTTAGTTTGCCCATTGAAGCAGAAAGTTGAACGGTTAAGGTTCTGGTTTGTGTTGAAAAAAAAGTCTTAATAGATTCATTAATCAATTCCATACCAATGTTTTTTAAAGCAGAAACCATCACCTGGCTTGCCTGACCAAATTCATCATAAATTATTTTTGGCTCAATTTCGAGTACGTCTGAGTGCTTGTTTACGAGAGAGTTTTGAGGTGAATGATTAGCTTTGTCCAATAAATCAATTTTATTATAAATTATAATCTGGGGCACAATATCTGCACCAACCAGTTTAATAACTTTATCAACCTCATCAATATGAAGTTGTTTATCTCCATCACTAACATCAACCACATGTAACAAAAGATCGGCTTCTTTTACTTCTTCTAAGGTTGCATGGAAGGCATTAACTAAATCGTGAGGTAAGCTTCTAATAAAACCAACGGTATCTGCCAAAACAAAAGAGAAATGCTGATCAATATCAATTCTTTTTAGTGTTGGATCCAGGGTTGCAAATAATTGATTCTCAGCATAGACATTGGCACTGGATAATTGATTAAACAAACTAGATTTTCCAGCATTGGTATAACCAACCAATGATACAGTAGGTATTTTAGCTCTTTGTCTTGAACGCCTGCTTTGTTGACGTTGATTATGGACTTTTTGTAATCTCTTTTTCAGTTGTTTAATTCGATCGTTAATTAATCGTCTATCGGTTTCTAACTGGGTCTCACCCGGTCCTCTTAAACCAATCCCCCCCTTTTGTCGTTCAAGGTGTGTCCAGCCTCTAACTAATCGAGTTGAAATATGTGTTAATTGTGCCAGCTCAACCTGAAGTTTGCCTTCATGAGAACGGGCACGCTGAGCGAAGATGTCAAGAATAACTCCAGTACGATCAAGAACACGGCATTGCAGTTCTTTTTCAATATTACGTTCCTGAGCTGGAGACAAGGCATGATTAAATAAAACTAAATCAGCGTCGTATGCAATTAAACTTTGTTTTATTTCACTGAGCTTTCCAGAACCAATAAAAAATTTTGCATCCGGCCTTTGTCTACTTGCTTGAATAACAGACGCAGGTTCAACACCAGCTGAGTTGACTAAGTCAATAAACTCATCCAGCTCTTCGATATGATTATCGGGAAAATTAACATGAACAATGATGGCTACTTCACCAACACCGTGCCTTTCTAGAGTAAACACAAATAAATAGCAATTCTAACGATGACAAGTCATCAAGAAAGTTCTTCTTGACTCAACTTAATATTTTTTGAAGGAACAATGGTTGAAATAGCATGCTTATAAACCATTTGACTGACGGTGTTTTTTAATAAAATAACAAACTGATCAAATGATTCAATTTGACCTTGAAGTTTAATACCACTTATCAAGTAAATTGAAACAGGAATTTTTTCTTTTCTGAGTGCGTTTAAGTAAGGGTCTTGTAGTGTTTGCGTCTTTTTCATTATTTTTATTTAACCTCTATCAAGTTCTTCTTGTATATCACTAAGTTGTTGTTTGTATTCTTGTTCAAGTTTCTGTGTTAGTCGGGTTGATTCTGTTTCTACCCATTTTTCTATTTCATCTAAAGCCTGCTGACGTTTGCTATTAATCTCATCATCAGCATCTTGTTTTTTCTGTAATAATTTGTGGTTAAGTAAGCTCAGTTTTTCCTGATAATCTTTTTCTTTTGCTTCAAGTCCTTCATCAAGTGCTGCTTTTGTCTCAGTTAACTCTTCAATAATAGTAGATATTTCTGATTCTTGTTTTTTTAATAATTCAACTTCTTCGCTAAGTTTAGATTTTTCTTGCAATTCATTTTCAAGTGTTTGGCGCTGTTTTAAAACATCATTTAAAGCAACAAGTTCATTATCATATTTTTCTGAAGTTAATTTTTGTTGTTGTTCAAGCTTTTTGAGTTGTTCTGTTAATTTTACTCGTTCGACTTCTACTTTCTTATTCTCTTGGGTAAGAAATTTTTCCAAATCCTGCTTTTGTTTATTAAGATCGGTTAACTGTTGATTTAAGTCATTAATAGACTGCTGTTTTAATTCTGCTTCTTTACGAAGGTCTTGCTCATATTTTTGTTTTTCAGTTTCAATCGATACCGATAAATCCTCTTTTGTTTTTGTTAAATCAACAATAATTGATGAGATTTCCTGTTCCTGATGTTTTAATATGATTAATTCCTGTTCAATACTTTCTTTTTGCTTTAATTCTTCTTCCAGAATCACTTTATCATCAATTAATTGGTTTTTCTCTAACTTTAAGGACTCAATATCCTTTGATAATTGTTCTTTTTTATATTCTAATTTAACAACCTGTTCACTGGTCTCTTGTATTTTCTTAATTATATTTAAATCTTTTGATTTATTGAGTTTTTGTTGCTCTTCAGCGAGTTGAACCTTTATTTCATCAAGCTGACTATTCTTTACAGTTAACTCTTGGTCAAATAAAGATTTTTGCTTATTTAACTCAGATACTTCATTAAGCACTTCTTGCTTATGTTTTTTGAGTGTAATTTCAACTCTAACTTTTCTATACCAGACATAAATTACTCTTAATGAAAAGTAAACTATGATTAGCGACAAAATTGGAACGATTGCCATAATTTATTTAATCCAACCTTGAAAGCATTTCAATCCAATGCATTTTATCTTCATTTTTATTTTTGAATTCATTAATTTGAATTTCGTATGTACCTTCAGTTATTTTTTTATGTGTAGCGTCTGTCAAGATAAACTCACGATTCGTTAGTAGATTAATAATTTTCTGAACTTTACCGAGCGCATTATTATGAGCAATCAAAACTCCATGCATGGTCAAATTTAAAACCGGATAAAATAAAGTTTCGTTATTCTTTTCTGCTACAACAAGGATAGAGTTTAGTGGTGCTTCCACACACAAGTCTACCTTATATTTGAAATTATAGGCGATTTTACCTTCTGCAACTAGTTTTCTTTTTACTATGTGTAATTCATTGTGACTATCTTCAATAACCTGATGTAGTAATTTTTCTTTTTCAATTAAAGCATATACAGCATCAGGGGCATTAGTTTTTTGGAGAACTTCTTCATTTAATGAAATTGACTCCCCTTCGTTGTTAACTTTCTTTTCTATACCAGTTTCTTTCACATTCTCAGTATCTGTTTCAAACTTTATATCTGTTTCAAACATTGTTTCTGTTCCAATCCCTGATTCAGTTTCTGTCTTTGGCGCAGTTTCTGTCTCTAGCTCAGTATCTTGTATTATTTCAATTAAATCATTTTTTTCCTTATCTTCCTTATCTTCCTTATCTTCCTTATCTTCCTTATCTTCCTTATCTTCCTTATCTTCCTTATCTTCCTTATCTTCTAATTTATTATTGAAAGTATCTTTTTTATGTTGGCATAAATCCTTAGGAATTGGTTCAGCTTTTTTAGTGTAATAATCCTGATTAAAATACTCTTCTTTTAAAGAAACGTTTTTACGCTGACTATTTTTAAACCGGTTAAACAATATAAACAAAAGAGCAACAAATAAACATATCAGCAAAATATATGATTTAAAGCTTTCCTGTTGAGTTATTAATTGTTCATCTTTTTTTACTTTTTGCCTGATTGGCATTGTTATATTTATTTCTTTGTTTTCATAAATGACTTCTTCTAAAGTAGTATGAATTTCTTTATTTGTAACTTTAGTTTCATTGATCGTTTCATTGATCGTTTGTTTTTCTGTATTGACTTCTTGCGTAATGAATTTTTCTACTTGCTTCATTGCATTTATGTTTTCTTTTCCATGTTGTTTTTTCTCTATAGGCAACTTTTTAATTTGTTCTATTTGTTCTATTGGTTTTTGTTCCTCTATCTGCTCAGAAACATCCTCTGCCAATTCTGATTGTTGTTCTTGAATCTGTTGAACAATCATTGGTTTTTTTACAAGTTCAGGACTTTTCCGTAGTACAGGACTATTTTGTGATTCAGGACTATTCTGTGGTTCAGGACTATTTTGTGGTTCAGGACTTTTCCGTAGTTCAGGACTATTTTGTGGTTCAGGACTTTTCCGTAGTTCAGGACTATTTTGTGGTTCAGGACTATCCTGGGGTTTATTACGATCCGTTTTACCCTCTTCAATGTGATTATTTTCTTCCAAATTGTAAGTATTGACAGCACTGGTTGCGGATATAACAGAGTTTTCTGTTTTATTGATACTTTCTTGAGTTTCTTGAGTTTCTTGAGTTTCTTGAGTTTCTTGAGTTTCTTGAGTTTCTTGAGTTTCTTGAGTTTCTTGAATAAGTTTTGCTTCTTGTTGAACATTGTTCAAATTGTTTTGTTTTAGATCAGCAGATATTTTTAGTTCTGTATCGGGTTTTGTAAGGTCAATTGATTGTATTTTTTGGGCAATATTTGCTTCAGATATATTTAATTGAATTTTATCAGAATCCAATATTTCTTGTTCAATTGTCATAATATCTTTTGATATAGACTTATTATTTTCAATTTTCTTTTTAACAAATGAATCTAGTTTATTTTGAACATATTTCAACAAGTAATTTTCTTTATTAATATTGATTGGATCAAAAAGAAGATAATTGCTTTGTTTATTGGCATCCATTGATGGATTTACAATTAATATTCTGTCTTCAGTTGAACCAAGAGTTTTTAATAATGCCTTGGTTAAATCGATATTCTTTAATTGATATTCATTATATAAATCAGAATAAATTTTCTGATGCGAAATTTCTTTTTTTGTTTTATCAATGAACTTTGTATTTAACTGCAAATAAGCTTGATCATTTAGAATTCTTTCACTGAGATATTCTTTTCTTTCCTCCCAAACATCGACAACGCCATCACTGAAGACAATAATAAGAGCAATATCATCTTTATATTGTTTTACCCAGTCAAATGCTGGATAAAAGTCTGTGATAAGTTGATTTCGTTTAATTGAATAAATTGCTTTTTTGAATCGTTTCCAAAAGATATCTTTATCTACAATATCTTCTAAATTAATAGATGTTATTGGTAGAATACTTTCAGAAAATCCCATAATAGTGATCTTTTGGAATTTGTAATATTGAAAAACAGGCTTCAGTTGTTCCTGTAATAGACTGTGAATATCATAATTATTCACAGATAAAGATTGGTCAAACAATAATATAATATCTTTTTGTATTATATTTTTTTGAACTTTATTGTTGTCAGCCTGTAGTTTAAAACATGCCATAAATAGAAAAATGACAATTGTAGTTATTACCGGCTTTGATAGAACATTTATTTTCATTAATTATGAGTATTTTTTTAATGCTTGCTTCATAAATTTGAGATAATAGAATCAGAAAGTCATTTTTACTTTTATTAAGCTAAAATAAGGTACCTATTGTCCTGATTTATCTGGTTATGATAACGTATGATAACGTAAAAGAGTTCACTTTAATATCTATTATGGTATACAATTACCGATAGTTTAATTTTTTGGAAATAATGTATGTCTATTAACCTCAATGGTTCTCAATCTGCTCAACCGGATTTGGATTGGAGTCAATTAAAAGAAACTGTTTTAATGATTAATTTAGCTGTATCTCAAGTTGAGCAATCAATGCACGAAGGTGGGCAGTCTGTTGACACATTAGCAAGTTCATTTACTTATCTTGCACAGGTGATGTGTGATATGCAAGATCAGCTTAAGCATTTACCTGAAGGGAATGAAAAAAGCAGGTTGATTGAAACAACTCAGGTTGCGTCAAATAATATTAATTCTGCCATTATTGCTTTTCAATTTTATGATAAATTAAGCCAACGACTCGGACATGTTTCATCAGACTTATTTGCTCTAACTAAATTAATCAGCGATCCATCAAGATTATATTCGCCTCCTGAGTGGAAAAAACTACAGGACATGATCAGATCTCAGTATACCATGGAAGAAGAACGAAATATGTTTGATAAGGTTATTGCTGGTATGAGCATCACACTGGCTTTAGAAGAGTACAAAGCGGAAATGGCAGAAAAAAGCAAAAACAAATCTGATGAGGATGAGATAGAATTATTTTAACAATCTTTTTGGTTAATTAGGATTGTCATAAAAAATATAGGGTGTTGCATAACCACTCACTTCAAAATAGACTTTTTTCTCACCTTTATCCACAACCAAATTCTGATTATCATCTAAAAAACCATAGCCATATCGATAATCTCTGGCAGTATCGCCTTGTGTACTTTGAGCAGTAGAGAGTTTGTCTACTTTAATAAAGCGTTTTACCAGTTTCTCACCCATATAAATATCCATTACCCCATCCGTACCGGTCCAATTCTGAATAGAGCGACCAAGCTTGTTTTGTGACTCTTGTGTACAGGCTGCTACAATCGAAATAAAAAATAGAATTAATAGATAAGTTATTATTTTATGCATTTTCAATCAGTTCTCTTACAGGTTTATAGGTTTTTCTATAACAGTCTAAGATACCATATTTTGATATTTTTTCCATATGTAACTTTGTTGGATAGCCTTTATGTTGATTAAAACCATATTGAGGAAGTTTTTCGTGCAGCTGCATCATCTGTTCATCTCTGGTGACTTTAGCTAATATAGAAGCGGCACTTATTGATTTAATTAATTGATCTCCTTTAATCACTGTAACCACTGGTATATCTAATTTAGGCGCATGATTACCATCGACATAAACCAACTGCGGCTTAGTATATAATGCTTCAACGGCCTGTTTCATACCTAATAAACTTGCTTGTAATATATTTATTTTATCAATAGTATCGGGACTAATATTTTCAATACGATAGGCCAGTGCATTAGCAATAATTTCTTTGGCCAGAAGCTTTCTTTTTGATTCCGTTAATTTTTTAGAGTCATTTAAACCTTCAATATTGATTGTTGAATCTAAAATTACGGCAGCAACAACGACATTACCACACAAACATCCTCTTCCTGCCTCATCTACCCCGGCATAAAGAGTATTGTTTTGTAATCTATAATTGTTCATGTATTTAAATATTTTTCTATTGCTTTAGCAGCAGATAGGCTAGCATCTTTTTTTAACATCAAATGTATATCATGAAAGGTTTCAATTTTTTCCTGCCATTTATCTGAGTTTAATAAATCCAGAACCTTGGGAGTCAGCACTGTTTCATTCACTTCATTTTGCACTAGTTCTTCAACTATTTTCTCTCCAGACAGTAAGTTTGGAAGTGAAAAATAGGGAACTTGTGCTAAACGTTTAACTATCCAATACGTTATAGGTGAAATCTTATAGACAACTATCATTGGTTTTTTAAGTAATAATGCTTCCAAAGCAGCTGTCCCGGAGGCTAATAAAACAGCATCTGATGCAGCCATTACTTCACGTGACTGGCCATCAACTAAAATGATATTTGGATGCGATACTGATTGATCGATTAACGTCTGGATGTATTCTTTGTGCCTTGTTGAAACACAGGGAAGTAAAAATATGAGCCTAGGGTTTTCTTTCTGACATGATAATGCCGTATCAATAAAAGGCTGAGCTAACTTTTTTATTTCTGACATTCGGCTACCAGGTAATAATGCAATTATCGAGTAATTTTCTAGTTCTCGTTTGCCCAAACCTAATTGACTTTTAGCATCTAACTGACTTACATCGATTGGAATCAAATCAGCTAATCGATGACCAACAAACTCAACTTGAATGTCATAATCATCATAAAATTGTTTCTCAAAAGGAAATAGGGTTAGCATTAAACCAACAGAGTTGACAATTTTATTAATACGATATTGCCTCCATGCCCAGACAGATGGACTAACATATTGAACTGTTTTAACTCCCCGTTCCTTTAATTTTCTGGATACCGTTAAATTAAAATCCGGAGCATCGATACCAATAAAAATATCGGGTGGTGTATTGATAAAATAATTAATGATATTATTTTGTATCGATTTTATTTGTCTATAGCTGGAAAGCACTTCGACAAGCCCCATAACCGAGAGCATTTCCATAGGGTAAAGGCTTTTACAACCTTCTTGCTGCATTAATTCACCAGCAATCCCAATAAATGTTGCATCTGGATATATCTGAGATAAAGATTGAATTAATCCGGCACCAAGAATATCCCCAGATATTTCACCAGCAACTATGCCAATAAGCAAAATGACTTACCTTTCAAGAAGTTTTTAATTTGGTAGCTTATATACCCGTGATATACCCGTGATATTTGGAAATGGAAAAGTAACGTAGTCTGCATTTGCCTTAATAGGCCCTAATTTGGTCAAAGATTACGAGTATATCATCTTACTTAGCGAATTAAGCCTCGATGGAGATGGTTTTGTAAAAAATTTAAAAAAAGAGTTAATTCTTTATTATCAGGTGCCAGAGTAACAAGTTTTTCCTTAGCCTGTTCAAGCGTTAGCCCTGAACGGTAAAGAATAGAGTAGGCATCTTTTAAAAGACGAATCGTTTCCGAATCAAAGTTGTGTCTTTTTAAACCTTCCGTATTTAAGCCATGTGGCTTAGCCATATGGCCAGAAACCATTAAATAGGGAGGAATATCCTTTGAAACAACACTATTCATCGCAGAAAATGCATTATTACCAATACTACAAAACTGATGGACTAAAGAATAACCACCTAAGATAACATAATCATAAATAGTAACATGACCGGCGAGGGCAACATTATTAGCAAGAATATTATGATTACCAATGATACAATCATGGGCTAAATGAACATATGCCATAATCAGGTTACCATTGCCCAGGACTGTCTTAGCACCCCCTTGAACAGTGCCCCGATTAAGCGTAGTAAACTCTCTGATTACATTGTCATCGCCAATAATTAGTTCTGTATCTTCGCCATTATACTTTTTATCCTGGGGAGCCTCTCCTATTGAAGCAAATTGATAGATCTCATTATTTTTACCGAGTGTTGTTGGGCCGTTTATGACAACATGAGGCCCAACTTTTGTATTGGAATCAATCTTTACTTTAGCAGAAATAATTGAATACGCACCTACACTCACATCATCTGCAAGTTGAGCTCCCTTTTCAATAATTGCTGTGGGATGTATATCAGGCATCACGCTCAGCACACATGAGTTCTGCTGTTGTTATAATCGTATCACCGACAGAAGCTTTGGCATTAAATTTCCATAAACCACGCATTTTCTTGATGACATCTATTTGTAAGATTAATTTATCGCCAGGAACAACCGGATTTTTAAAGCGCACATTATCAATACCAACCAGGTAATACAGTTTACCTGGTGTTGGTTTAGTTCCAGTTGAACGAAAAGCTAGAATGCCAGTTGCCTGTGCTAACGCTTCTATAATAAGAACACCTGGAAATATTGGTTTATGAGGAAAGTGCCCCGAAAATTGTGGCTCATTATAGGAAATATTTTTAAAAGCTGTTAAAGACTTTTCTGGTGTATAAGCAGTCACTCTATCAACAAGCAAAAATGGATATCGATGGGGCAAATGTGCCAAAATATCTTGGATATCCATTTCTTCGATAATTTCATCATTCATAAACTATTTACCATAATTAAATCCCAAATTGACAAAATATTATTTTTAGATAACAAATATCACTGCTTTTCATTAAATTTTAATTTAAGTGCATCAAGGATTATTTCAGTTATATCAATTCTTTTACTAGCATATATTACACCATCACTAACAATTAAATCATATTTTTTTTCTTCTGCGACTTTAGCGATGGCCTGAGAAACAACTTGCTGCAACTTAACTAATTCTTCATTTTGACGAAGTGTCAAATCTTCTCTAAAAGCTTCTTTATCACGTTCAAGGTCGCGTCTCAGTGAAGATATTTTTCTTTTTAATTTATTTACTGCCGATGCTGACATAACAGCAGCATCTTTTTGTAACTTGATAGTTAAATCCTGAATTTCCTTTTGCAGGCCAACCAGGGTCTTATCTCTTGGAGCAAACTCCTTTTGTAATTTATTTCTCGCTGATTCGGCTTGTGGTGCCTTTTCTAATAATTTTTGCTGATTAACAAAAGCAATACTTTGCGCAGAAGCATTATTCGATAAGAATGCTAATAAAATAAATATCAAATATAGATTAATTATTAAAAACTGTTTTTCTTTAAACTTATTTATCATCTTATTCAAATTAACACCCAAAGTTTTTTAATATTATTTTATCGTAAATATCAACCTAACAAGTTAAAACTGTTGTCCGAAGGTAAACTGAAAAATTTGAGTTTCATCAGAAGGTTTCTCATTGAGCGCATAGCCTAAACTAAAGCGTAACAAACCTAATGGACTTACCCAAATTGCTGATATTCCACTTGCATAACGAAAATCATTAAAATCAAAATCTTTCACATCCTGATAGACATAGCCACCATCAACAAACACAGCTAATCGATAAGCACTGGAATCTTTTACACCAGGAAATGGGATAATAAGTTCTGCATTGGCAATGGTTCTTAACTTTCCACCAATAGCTTTACCAGTTTTATCGTCTACAACCCCTAGCGTATTATCTTTATATCCTCGTATTGTACTCATACCACCTGCAAAGAAATTTTCAAAAGGTGGATATGCCTCGCTGGAATAAGCACCACCAAGTGAAACATTTCCTGTCAAACGCATCGTTAATTTATCCATTAATGGAAAAAAGTGGGTTTGTTTGTACCCTAATTTGTAATATTGAAATTCACTACCCGGAACTGCAATATTGCTACTAATATCCACTAGAGTTCCTTGATCTGGAAACAGATGTCGATTGCGGCTGTCGTGCTTCCATGATGCATTAAATTTTAGCGTGTTATAATAGTCCCCGCCGTCATTATTTACAAAATCAACAATATTCTGTGAAGTATATGAAGTATCTCCAGGTAACTCAACATTTAAACTTTCAAAATCAAATCCAAATCCGTAGCGATTGTATTCATTAACAGGAACACTAAAACTTAAACCCAGGGCATCTCTGTTAATATAATAACTTGAAAGATTTGCCGCATCCTGATCAGTCTTCTTATGAGTCACATACCAGGTCCTGCTTATCCCTTCTTTTGTAAAATAAGGTTCGGTCACCGAAAAATGATATAATGTATTTACATCACTGGTGTTAACGCCAACACTATAATTATTACCCGTTCCCAGGAAGTTTCGCTGTGTAACACTGAAGTTAAACATTAACCCTTCACTCTGTGAAAATCCCAAGCCGGCATTAATACTGCCTGTTGACTGTTCTTCAACGGTATAGTTCACATCAATTAAATCACTTGTTCCAAGTACAGGCTTAGTTTCAACTTTTACATCTTTAAAAAAGCCCAGGGTATTTAATCGCTCCTTGCCTCTTTTAATTTTGTTAGTAGATAATAATGACTGTTCAAATTGTCTTAGTTCTCGACGAATGACATGGTCTGCAGTTAACTCGTTTCCATAAATATTAATTCTTCGAACATAGGTTTTATTGCCGGGATCAATAAAAAAATTAATATCAATCGTATTTTTTTCTTCATCAAAGTCTGGTAGTGGATTTACTTTAGCAAAGGCATAACCTTTTTCGCCCAACAATCTGACAATTTCTTGCGTTGTTTCCGACACAGCACGACGGGAAAAAACATCACCTTTTCTTAGCTTAACCGAATTATCAAGTTTTTCCTGCTCTATAATTAGGTTGCCAGATATTTTTACCTGGTTAACCGTATATTTTTTTCCTTCTGTCAGGTTAATGGTAATGTATACACCTTTCTTATCAGGTGTAATTGAAACCTGGGTAGAATTTACAGTAAAATTGACATAACCCTTATCAAGATAAAACTGCTTTATTTTATCTAAGTCGGCTGAAAGTTTGTGTTTTGAATATTGATCGTCACTGGAAAATATCGATGCATTACTATCCAGTTTTATTTCATCTAATAATTCTTCTTCGGTAAAGTTATTATTACCTATAATACTAATTTGATGTATTTTAGTGATTTTACCTTCTGAAATATCTATTTTGATATTAACTCTGTTTCGCACCAGTGGGGTAACAACTGATTCAATTCTTACTGAATATTTACCTCTGGCAAAGTATTGTCGCTTTAGATCCGACAAAACTTTTGTTAATAATGCCTTATCGTAAACTCTTCCTTTATATAGACCTAATTGTTTTAATGATTTTTCTAAATCCTCGTCAGCAATATCTTTATTGCCATCAAATTCTATATCTGCAATTGCAGGTCTTTCTAACGCACTAACAACTAAAACATCAGAAGATTCAACATAAAATTTAATATCTTTAAAAAAACCAGTTCGATACAAGGCCTTTAATGCTTCTGGGATTGATTTTTCAGAAACGGTATCGCCTATTTTTATCGGAAGATAATTAAAAACAGTACCTGCAGATATTCTTTGAACACCCTCTACACGAATATCGCTCACAACAAAACTATCAAAAGCATTTGCTGAAATAGAAATGAATAGACTTAAGATAAAAGAAACTTTAAGAAAAAACTTAAAAACCATAAATTGTATATAAAATTATGTTAAGAAAGCAATCGGTTAATATCATTAAAAAAAGCAATGCTCATTAACATAACCAATATGATAATACCAAATTTAAAAAATAATTCCTGCTGGGATTGTGGTAGTTGGCGACCAACAATCATTTCATACAAATAAAACGATAAGTGCCCGCCATCAAGCATAGGAATTGGTAATAAATTAATAATACCAAGACTCAAGCTCACAATCGCCAGGAAACGAAGGAAGTATTCTACTCCTTGTCGGTAAGAATGACCAGCAACTTCAGCAATTGTTATCGGACCACTTATATTCTCTATAGATGCTTGACCAATAAGCATTCTACCCATCATTTTTAAGGTTAACAAGGACATATCCCAAGTTTTTTCAATCGACTTTATTAGCGCTGGAAATACTTCGTATTGATTTGTAGCAAAAAAAGAATTTAGTAATTCCTTGTCTTGTTGATGTCTTATTCCTAAGATACCAATGACTTGCCCCTGACTTTTGATACTCGCTGTCACTAGTTGAGTATGGATAATTTCTTCATCATTATTGTTACTTTGTCGTTTTAAATCAATCGTCATAGACTCATTCGGCCTGGGTTTTACATAAGTAACTAATTCTTGCCATGAGTTTATTTTGATTCCATTGATATTAATTATTTTGTCACCTTTTTGCATCCCGGCCATTTCAGCAGGTTTACCTTTAACAACTTCAGAAATTATTGCGGGAACTTTTGGAATATACAATTCCATGCCAATACTGGCATGGATATCTTTTAGATCTTTATCGGCTGAAATTTGATCCAATTTTAAACTTACTACCCGTTGATCTGCTAAAGTAACTGAAACTTGCTCCCTATCAATAAAAAATGGAATCAATGCCTCATTCATCGCTGACCAGGTAGGTGTTTTCTCATCTGCAACCTGAGCAATCACATCCCCTTCTCTGAGGCCAGATTGCCAGGCAATAGAATCCTTATCAAGTAGCCCCATTTTAGGAATAATACCTTGAACACCAATAATATACATTAACCAGAAAGCAACAACAGCAAATATTAGATTAACTAATGGTCCCGCTGAGACAACTGCAAAACGTTTATATACCGATTGTCTATTAAACGCCCGATGAAGTTCGTGTTTACTAACTTCACCTTCATTCTCATCAAGCATTTTTACAAAACCGCCTAAAGGAATACTCGCTATAACATATTCAGTTTGATCTTTTTTACCAATTTTTTTAAATAAAGCCCGTCCAAATCCAATTGAAAATTTAAGAATTTTTATATCGAACCACCGGGCAACAATATAGTGGCCGTACTCATGAATAGAGACTAGAATGGCAATTGCTAGAATAAATGCAATTAAAGTAGAAATGATTTCCGGCATCAGATTTTAATATTATCAATAATGAATTGTTTAGCAAGTTTTCTTGCCTGCTGATCACTTTCAAAGACAATATCAAGGTTCAAAAGTTCCAGGTTATCCATTTTTTCTAAACAAAATTCTATAACTTTAGGAATATCCAGGAACTTTATTTTTTCTTCAAGAAATGCTTTTACTGCTATTTCATTTGCTGCATTTAAAGTGGTTACCGCGTTCCCACCTTGTTCAATTGCCTCGTAAGCTAATTGTAAACATGGAAAACGTTTTTTATCTGGCGCTTCAAAATTGAGCTGCGAAATACTAATCAAATCCAGTTGCGATACCCCTGATTCAATTCTTTCTGGCCAGGCCAAACTGTATGCAATGGGTGTCCTCATATCTGGATTACCTAACTGAGCAATAACTGAACCATCATTATAAGAAACCATTGAATGGATGATACTTTGCGGGTGAATAACAACATCAATCATAGATGCAGGCACATCAAATAACCAGCTTGCTTCAATAACCTCAAGACCTTTATTCATCATCGACGCAGAGTCTACTGATATTTTCTGTCCCATACTCCAATTTGGATGCGCACAAGCCTGTGAGGGTGTAACATCAATTAATTGTTCATATCGAAATTCACGAAATGGACCACCCGAAGCGGTCAGCAATATTTTATTAATGCCCTGGCTCGAATGACCACTTTGATAATTTTCAGGCAATGATTGAAAAATAGCATTATGCTCGCTATCAACTGGTAATAAAACAGCACCTGCATCACTAACCGCTTGCATAAACAAGTCACCTGACATGACCAGTGATTCTTTATTCGCTAACAAAATACGTTTTCCTGCATTTGCCGCAGCCAAACTTGAAGGCAAACCTGCTGCACCAACAATTGCGGCCATAACAACATCAGTTTTATCACTGCTTGCTATTGATTCCAGGGCCTTAGCACCGGAAAGGACTTTGATATGACTTGTTGCTTCACTGTTTTTAAGCAGTTTGTCTAATTTATCTGCAGAATCATGATCAACCATAACCACCTTTTCTGGTAGAAATTTCTGGCACTGGCTTAACATACGATCCACCTGAGTATTAGCACTTAAAGCATAGATTGAATAGTTATCACGATGTCGTGAAATAACATCTAAAGTACTGATACCTATTGAACCAGTTGATCCAAGAACCGTAACTGCTTTCATGATATTTTTTCCAAAATTAATATCGTAATATAGAAAAAAGGTGCTGTTGCAGTCAAACTATCAATTCTATCAAGAATCCCACCATGTCCTGGTAAAATATGACCACTGTCTTTAACGTCATTGGTTCGCTTAAACATACTTTCAAATAAATCACCTAAAATTGAAACGATGACTAAAATAGGAATTAAAACCAATAAAACCAAAAGAAGATATAAATTTTGACTATAAATTAAGTAAGTAATTGCATAAATTACTGTCGTTAAAATTACTGCGCCATAGGCACCTGCGAGAGTTTTACCGGGGCTAACTTTTACCAGTAATTTCTTATTGCCCCATTTTCTGCCAGAAAAATAAGCTCCGGTATCAGCAATCCAAACAATACACATTAATAACAGCACGGCCAGACCACCATCAAAAACAAGACTATCTATCTGTATTGAATCATATTGTTTAAGTAAGACCATAGCCAGCCAGGAGGGAATTATAACAATAACTCCAATTGCAATATTTATTGCACTAGAGTTTACCAATTTATTATTGGGAAAAATAATCACCTTATAAAAGAAAAACAACCACAATAAGCTAGCTAAAACAGGAATATATGCAAGTAAATTAGAAGATAGATAAAACCAGCAAAATAAGCCTAAAAACGCTATTATTGCAACAAATACCACTCTATTTAACATAGAAAGTTTAGTGATATTAGCCCACTCATTAGCAGCCAATAGAAAAATAAATGAAAGCACTAAGGTGAAACTCGTTAAGTCTAAGTTCAAAATAGCATAAACTGAAAGTGGTAATAATAATAATGCCGTTATAATTCTAGCAATTAACAATGCTGCCCCCAATAAGTAATACAGCCTTCAATAAACAATGTTCTATAAATCAATTCTATAACCAATACACTAGGGCCTGTTGACAACAGGCCCTAAAGTATTATATTTATTTTTTTTCACGCTGTAATAATTCAATCTGTTCTCCAGTTCGGCCAAATCTTCGCTGCCTTAATTTATAAGAATTAATTGCATTTTGAAACTCATTTTGATCAAAATCCGGCCATAAAACATCCGTGAAATAAAACTCACTATAGGCCAAATTCCATAATAAAAAATTACTAATACGTTTTTCTCCACCAGTTCTTATAAATAAATCAGGCTCCGGTAAACTAGCTGTTTGTAGATATGATTCTAAACAGCTTTCATCAATCATTTGTTCATCCAGTTCACCTTGCTTAACCTTTTGAATCATTGAATGAACAGCTTGAACGATATCCCAACGACCTCCATAATTTGCAGCAATAGTTAATACTAATCCTGTATTGATTTCAGTTTTTTTAACTGCTTCATTTATTAGTGTTTGAATTTCTATTGAAAATTTTTCTAAATCACCAATAATTTGTAATTTAACATTAGCCTTATGTAATTTTTTTACTTCCTGTTTTAAAGCCAGAGAAAAAAGACCCATTAAACTTTTAATTTCTTCTTTCGGTCTGCGCCAATTTTCACTACTAAAAGCAAACAGAGTTAGGAATTTAATATCTTCCTCAATGCAAGAAGTAACCATTTTTTTAACAGTATTTAATCCGGCTTTATGACCTGCAAAACGAGGCATAAATTTGCTTTTTGCCCAACGCCCATTACCATCCATAATAATGGCAACATGAGATAGTTGGTTTATTTTATCTTGCGTTGGTTTATCGACTGGAGACATAGGTGATGAAAATTATATAAAGATAAAACATTCTATCATAGTAAATAGGGTGATTGCTAAGTTATGAAGTATGAATCGCCAATATCAAGCAATTATACACTCATGATATTTGGGTATTTATACTAGGGCCTGTATATGGTCTCCAATATTGCAAGAAATAAATTAGATTTTTTGACAGGGATAGGTTTGCGTCCGTATATCCGGCTTCTAAGTGAAACATTTCTTTAAACTTCAAAGTCGTTTCGAGCCTTGATGAACTTCGCACATATCGTCCTTATCGTTGACACGGATTTTAATGAATCCATAGGCCCTATCAGGTTTTCGATATGTCGGTCTTACCTGTTTGTCATCGTTATCTTTTTATTTCAGCAATCCTGTGGTGAGTCTATACATCCTTCTATTCGTTTATATT
>JADGAU010000031.1 GCA_015231865.1 Gammaproteobacteria bacterium
ATAAAAGATATTGAACAAGGATTTAACGATAAAAATTATCAAATAGAAGTGGATAGAAAGGCAGCAATTAAGCTTGCAATTACTGAATCAGAAACTCAGGATATGATTCTTATTGCAGGTAAAGGTCATGAAAATTATCAGGATATTATGGGCGTTAAACATCCTTATAGTGATATTGATTATAGTCAGGGGCTTTTAGCTGCATAATGATGAAACAAAGACAGCACATCTTTAATTTAGCTAATATATCCAGAATATTGACTGGTAATGAGGGGCACTTTAGTGCCCATGATTATATTCATGAAGTGAGTATTGATAATCGTCAAATTAACAAAGATGATCTATTTATTGCTATACACGGCAAACGTCTCGATGGTCATCAGTTTGCTCTATCGGCAATTCAACAAGGTGCTCATGCCGTTATTGTCGATCATAAAATTGAACAAATTGCAGATCAGCAGCAAATCGTTGTAGAGAACACGACTGAAGCCTTTGGCAAAATAGCAAATAACTGGCGTCAACAATTTAGTTTCCCATTAATTGGTATTACCGGAAGTAGTGGTAAGACAACCGTTAAAGAAATGACCACTGCTATTTTGAATCATTATTTCCAAGATTCAGCCGTTAAGAAAACCGTTTTAGCGCCAACTGTTTTAGCAACAAAGGGCAATTTAAATAATGAGTTTGGAGTGCCAATAACACTATTACAATTAAATTCTTCTTTGAAAGCCGCTGTTATTGAAATGGGAGCCAATCATTTAAATGAAATTGCCTATTTAAATGGCCTGGCTGATGTTGATATTGCACTAATAACCAATGCTGGTAGTGCGCATATAGAAGGATTTGGTTCTAAAGAAAATATTGCCAAAGGAAAAGGTGAGCTTTATCAAACCTTAAAGTCTTCGGGTACTGCAATTATCAATTCCGATGATCCGAATGCAAATTATTGGTTTAATATTCTTAAACAAAGGAATAAACAAAAAAATGCCAATATCAAAATTTTAAAATTCGGCTTTAATAAAGATGCAGATATCTATGCCAACAAATGTGCTGGCGAACACGTAGGTAATTATGAAGTTACAACGCCAACAGATAAATTTGATTTACAACTGTCAGTTCCAGGAAAGCATAATATGCTTAATGCTTTAGCCTCAATCGCTATTGCGCATACTTTAAATATTCCTATTCCAACTATTAAGGATAGTCTTCAGTCTTTTAATAATATTTCAGGTCGATTAGAAGTTTGGCAATGTAAAAATTCTAAGACAACAATATTCAATGATACTTATAACGCTAATCCAGAATCTGTTAAAGCTGCCATTGATGTATTAAGCGAGCAGGCTACCAACAATAAAATTCTTATTTTAGGAGATATGATGGAGTTGGGTAAAGATGCAATAAAATTACATCAAGAAATTGGTGAATATGCAGCTAAACGACGTTTGAACCAATTATTAACCTATGGAGAACATAGTAAGCAGTCAACTCAAGCCTTCAATAATCAGGCTAGTGAATTTAATGGAAAAGCAAAACACTTTACTACTCAAGAAGCATTAATTACCTATATAACCGTACAGAATCTATCAGATAGTTCTGTATTAGTTAAAGGTTCCCGCAGTATGGCTATGGAAAATATTGCTGAGCAACTTAAAAAACCTCTCGATAATCTCAATGCAACAGCTCAGTTGCAAGAGGAAGCAATATGCTCTTAAGTCTGGCTGAATATCTAACGCAAATCCATAGCGGTTTTAATGTCTTTTCTTATCTGACATTAAGGGCAATATTAGGTGTATTAACGGCTTTATTTATTGCACTTATGGTTGGCCCAACGATGATCCGCTGGTTAGTCGATAAGCAAATCGGTCAAAGTGTTAGAGATGATGGTCCCGAAAGTCACTTTAGTAAAGCTGGCACGCCAACCATGGGCGGCGCTCTTATACTTGTAGCCATTACCGTTAGCGCATTACTTTGGGCAGATTTAAGCAATTATTATGTCGTCGTTACGCTATTAGTCATCATGGGGTTTGGTATCATTGGCTGGATAGATGATTATAAAAAAATTGTTGAAAAAAATAGTAAAGGATTATCTGCAAAGCAAAAATATTTATGGCAAAGTCTGATAGCACTAAGTGCTAGTTATTACTTATTTAACATGGCACAAACACCAGAACAAACGCAGTTAATTATTCCTTTCGTAAAATCTTTGGTCATTGATCTAGGACCTTTTTATATTTTATTAAGCTATTTAGTTATTGTCGGCAGTAGTAATGCCGTTAATTTAACTGATGGGTTAGATGGTTTAGCCATAATGCCAACCGTTATGGTCGCAGCTGCCTTAGGTGTATTTACCTATTTAACCGGTAATAGTCAATTTGCTACTTATCTACACATACCTTATATCGCTGGCGTTGGTGAATTAACCATTATCTGTACTGCTTTTGTCGGTGCAGGCCTTGGATTTTTATGGTTTAACACCTATCCGGCTCAGGTATTTATGGGTGATGTTGGTTCATTAGCTTTAGGCGCAGGCCTTGGCATCATAGCGATCTTAGTTAGACAGGAAATCGTATTGTTCATTATGGGAGGAGTCTTTGTTATGGAAACCATCTCCGTAATTATGCAGGTAACCTCTTATAAATTAACAGGCAGGCGCATCTTTAGAATGGCTCCAATACATCATCACTTTGAGTTAAAGGGATGGCCGGAACCAAGAATCATTGTCAGATTCTGGATTATTACCGTGGTATTGGTATTAATTGGTTTAGCTTCTCTAAAAATCAGGTAAGAAGATTAGGTAATTGATTTAATGAATAATAATAACCACATTTTTCACTTTCATAAGCCAACGCTAGTTATTGGACTAGGCTTAAGTGGTTACTCATGCGTAAAATTCTTAGTCAATAAAAAATGTCCTATCTCCGTTTTAGATACTCGCGAAAAACCTCCTTTTATTGATGATTTAAAAACTAATTATTCTGATGTTTCATTTATTTGTGCAGAAATCTCAGAACAAGCCCTAACAGGCTATGAGCAAATCATTGTTAGTCCCGGTATTTCACCACGCCACCCTGCTCTTATTGCCGCACAAAAAGCAGAAAAATTAATTATCGGTGATTTGAATATTTTTATTCAGGAAACTGAGACTCCTGTTATTGCAGTAACCGGTTCAAATGGGAAAAGCACGGTTGTTAGTTTATTAGCGCATATTATTAATCACTGTGATAAAAAAGCTATTGCAGGAGGCAATTTAGGCTTACCACTATTGGATCTACTTCAATATCAAGTCGATTACTATATTATTGAGTTGTCTAGTTTTCAGTTAGAGACACTTATCAGTACCAAAAGTAATTCCAACATCAAACCTTTTATCAGTGCCTCTGTATTAAATGTGACCGAAGATCATATGGATAGATATAAGGATTTACAGGATTATCGCGAAACGAAACAAAAGATTTACAAATTTGCACAGTATCAAGTAATTAATCAATTAGATAGTCACAATACTGACTACAAGAAAACTGAGACAAAACAAGCAATTTATTTTACTGAGCAAGGTCCACTAGCAGGTGAGTTTGGTCTTATTTGTCGGGATAAAAATATCGATATCGTCTCTATCGATAAGGAAACAAATAAATCAATCCTATGGGCAAATAGTGAAACACTTAAAATAAAAGGGAGGCATAATTATTTAAATATTGCTTCAACCTTAGCTCTTTTAGCTCCTCTGGAGTTGGATTCTAATAAAGTAAAACAAAGTTTAACCTCTTTTGAAGGACTCGATCATCGTTGCCAGTGGGTAGCCAATATAAATAATCATCATTTTTACAATGACTCTAAAGGCACAAATGTCGGCGCAACCATAGCTGCCATCAATAGTTTTGATGATGATATTGTGTTAATCGCTGGTGGTATTGGTAAGGATGCTGACTTTTCTCCACTTGCTGACATTATTGCTAAAAAAGTAAAAGGTTTGATTTTAATAGGCCACGATGCCAACTTAATCAAAGCCGCAGTAGAAAGTTCCATAACACAATACAAAGATAATCAATCTTTAACAATAAAACTGGTCACCAATCTTCAAAAAGCAGTGACTGGCGCATTAGAAATTGCCTCAGAAAATGCCATTGTATTATTTTCTCCAGCTTGTGCAAGTTTCGATATGTTTAATAACTATGTAGAACGCGGTCAGCAATTTGTCCAGGAAGTCAAACAACTTGCCAGCGAACTATCTGTTAATTCAAAGGTAAAGGAGACTGTATGAAAAAAAATCAGCAATCTCTATTAGCAGATTTACATTTTGATCCTGTCATTATGATTTTATTTATTGCGCTGATTTTAATAGGATTGGTGATGGTTTCATCTTCATCCATAGAAATAGCCCAAAGAAACCATCATCAGGCCTTTTATTATTTAAATAGACAAACAATTGCACTAGCGCTCGGTGTTTTTATTGGCTTTATCGTCTTACTGATACCAGTCAATTTCTGGCATGAATATAGTAAATTAATGATATTAGTTGCACTCATATTTTTAATTATGGTACTAATCCCGGGTATAGGTAAAGTTGTCAATGGCAGTTCACGCTGGATTTCATTCGGAATATTCAACTTACAGGTATCAGAAGTTGTTAAATTTACGTTTATCATTTATTTAGCCAGTTACCTGGTACGTAAAAAAACCATGGTACAAAACTCACATGAAGGTTTTTTTGTTCCACTATTTACATTGGCGATCGTTGCCTTTTTATTATTACTTGAGCCTGATATGGGCGCATCAGTCGTTATCGTAATAACTTCATTGAGCCTAATGCTTATTGCAGGGGTTCCATTACTTAGTTTTATTGCTTTATCAATTACATTAACCATTATTGGTGGATTGCTGATTTATCTGGAGCCGTACCGTCTTGAAAGATTAAAAACTTTTACCGACCCATGGCACGATCCTTTTGGCAGCGGATTCCAATTAACGCAATCATTAATGGCTTTTGGACGAGGTGAATGGTTTGGTGTTGGCTTAGGCCATAGCTTACAAAAACAATTTTATTTACCTGAAGCACATACTGACTTTATTTTTGCAGTAATGGCAGAGGAATTAGGTGTTTTTGGTGCAATTATTTTTCTTTTATTAATTGTCACATTAATTACAAGAATCTTTATGATTGCCTATAAAGCAATAAATCAGCAAAAACTGTTTGAAGCCTATTTACTTTTTGGTTTTGCCACCTGGATAGCGGTACAGGCATTTATCAATATTGGTGTCAATATCGGTATTTTACCGACTAAGGGATTAACTTTACCCTTTATCAGTTATGGCGGCAGCAGCCTGATCGTGATGTGTATCACCGCAGCATTAGTGCTTCGTGTTGACTATGAATTGCGAAGCAAAAAAACCATTAGCCTAATGACTTTATTCAGTAAACAATTTAGCAATAAGAAAAATAAAAATGAAAAATAAGATGAACAAAACCATATTAATTATGGCTGCTGGTACCGGAGGACACATCTTCCCGGGGCTTGCTATTGCTCATCAATTTAGAGATAACGATTTTAATGTCGTGTGGTTAGGCACTAAGCATGGTATGGAAAATCAAATTGTTCCAGCACATCAGTTTCCAATAGAAACGATTGCCATGAAAGGATTAAGAAACAATGGTTTATTACGTTTATTGATGTTGCCGGTACAATTATTAAAAGCAATGTATCAAGTGTTTAAAATTATTAAGCGTTTAAAGCCGGATCTAACCATTGGTATGGGCGGTTATGTTAGCGCCCCAGGTGGACTAATGAGCTGGATAACCAGAACACCTCTACTCATTCATGAACAAAACTCAAGAGCTGGTCTAAGTAATAAATTACTTAATCTTTTAGCACAGAAAACACTATGCGCTTTCCCTAAAGTTACTGAAGAATTTTATCGTAAAACTACCATAAAATTAACTGGAAATCCGGTAAGAGAAGATATTATAGCAATTGATCGTCAAACTAACGCAAACGATAAGAATACGCTCAATATTCTTGTTTTAGGTGGTAGTTTAGGTGCACAGCAATTGAATACGATTGTGCCACAGGCAATAGATAAATTTATACAGTCTTCTAATATTTATCAGCAGGTCAATGTAAAACATCAAACTGGTAAAAATAAATCAATTGATTCAGCAAACAATAAGACACTCAATATAAACTACCAATATATTGAATTTATCGATGATATGGCAGAAGCCTATCTTTGGGCCAATATTGCTATATGTCGTGCTGGTGCATTAACTATCAGTGAAATTGCCATTAGTCAATTACCGGCTATTTTTGTTCCTTACCCTTATGCTGTGGATGATCATCAAACAACGAACGCTAAATATTTAGTTGATAATGATGCCGCCTATTTAATTAATGATCGTACGCTAAGCGCTGATGGGCTGATAGATGTGCTAAATGAATTAACACCAAACCGCTTAAATACAATGCAAGAAAATTTAAAATCGCTTGCAAAACCCAATGCTACTAATGAAATTTATGAGCAATGTTTAAAGTTAATGAATATTCAACCAGCGGCTCTAAAGAATGAAACGAATGAGGTGAACCACCATGCTTAAACTCAATAGTGTTTCATCAAAAGCGCCTTATGAGCCAATTGCCATGGGTAAAATCAAACGTATCCATTTTGTTGGTATTGGCGGAGCTGGCATGAGTGGTATAGCTGATTTGCTTAACAATATTGGCTATATAGTCAGCGGTTCAGATACACAACAAAGTAAGGTAACTGATTATCTAAGCTCATGTAATATCGAGGTATTCATTGGTCATGATAAAGTCAATTGCCAGGATGCAGATGTTGTCGTGCGTTCAACAGCAATTAAAGATGACAATATTGAAATTATTACTGCTAAAAAATTCAGAATTCCCGTTATCCCAAGAGCAGAAATGCTAGCTGAGATGATGCGTTTTCGTTATGGTATTGCTATCGCAGGTACCCATGGAAAAACAACTACAACCAGTCTGGTTGCCAGTATTTTAGCTCAAGCAGAGTTAGATCCCACTTTTGTCATTGGCGGCAAACTTAATAGTGCAGGTACTAATGCAAAACTTGGCGCAAGTCCCTATCTTGTAGCCGAAGCAGACGAAAGTGATGCTTCGTTCTTACATTTACAGCCTATGATTTCGGTCATCACCAATATGGAAGAAGATCACATGGACACATATGATAGTGACTTTTCCAAACTCGAAGCAACTTTTATAGAATTTATTCATAGATTACCATTTTATGGTCTGGTCATATACTGTGGTGATGATGACAACTTACGGAACATTGAAAATAGTTTTGGTCGAAGACGTTTAAGTTACGGCTTAAATAATTCAAATTATGACTGCTATGGCTATGACTTAATTCATGAGTACCATAAAACAAAATTTAAAGTTAAGTTGAAAACTGAAGAAGCAGCAATAGACATCGAACTGAATATGCCAGGTGAACATAATGTCTTAAATGCATTAGCGGGTATTTTAGTCGCCAAAGAATTAAACATTAGTGATAAAGATATTCAAGATGCGCTGATCAATTTTCAGGGAATCGGCCGTCGTTTCCAGGTTCATGGAAATATTTCAGTTAAAGATCAAAACAAAGAAATATTAATGGTTGATGACTATGCACATCATCCTAGTGAAATAAAAGCAACTATTGATGCAATACGAAGTGGTTGGCCGGATAAACGCCTTGTCGTTGTTTTTCAACCCCATCGTTATACCCGAACAAGAGACTTATATGAAGATTTTATTCAGGTGCTAAGCCAGGTAGATCAACTATTATTAATGAATGTTTATGCAGCAGGCGAAGCCCCAATTGTAGGGGCAGACTCAAGATGTATATGCCGTTCTATTAGAAACTTTGGTCAGCTAGATCCTGTCCTTATACAAGATGAGGAGGATTTACTAGAAATTTTGACTCAACAATTACAGGACAATGATATTTTACTGACTTTAGGCGCAGGTAATATCGGAAACCTGTCCTTACAACTTGCTGAGCAGCTTGGTAACAATATTGATGATGAAATAAACGTTTCTGCACAAGGTGAAGGATAATTTCATGATGATTGGTGATAAACATTATGAATTAGAGCATATCAAAGGAGAATTATTATCCAATGAATTGCTATCTAAGCATACAACCTGGAAGGTAGGCGGACCAGCAACTTTATATTTCAAACCAGAAAGCAAAATGGATTTGCAACAGTTTTTAATAACATTAAATGATTCACAGCCTATATTATGGCTTGGTCTAGGGAGTAATATTTTATTTCCGGATAATGGTTTTAATGGCGTTGTTATTAATGCCGTTGGACAGCTAAAAACAATTGCGTATGAACAAATATCTGAGAACAACACCAAAGTCACTGTAGAAGTTGGCGTTACGTGCAGCAAGTTTTCTAGAGAAATGGCCAATAAAGGATTATTAGGTGCCGAATTCTTTTCAGGTATACCCGGGAGTATTGGTGGTGCATTAGCAATGAACGCAGGTGCTTTTAATGGTGAGACATGGAAACACGTGACTAATATTGAAACCATTGACATTAAAGGTCTGTTCCATCATAAACATGCAAAGCAATTTGAAGTTTCATATCGCCATGTTAAAGGCTTAGAACAACGACAGAATCAACAAAAAGAATGGTATGTCAGTGCTGAGTTTTTATTTGAGAAAAATCCGGAACTGGTACAGGTTACAAAACAAAATATAAAAACAATGTTATTGAAACGAAATCAGAGCCAACCCGTTCAGCAAGCAAATGCAGGCTCTGTCTTTAAAAACCCAAAAGGATATTTTGCTGCTAAACTGATTGAACAGTGCAATTTAAAAAATACTCAAATTGGTGATGCAATTGTTTCAAACAAGCATGCTAACTTCATTATTAATCAGGGCCATGCCAAGGCCGCAGATATATTAAAGTTAATTGAATTAGTCCAGGAGACGGTATTAAAACAAACTGGCGTTCTACTGGAACGCGAAGTTGTTGTGATTGAAAACTCCATTGAAAAAATAGAGGTGCTTCACTAATGAAAAAAATTGCACAACTATCAGTCTTCATCACATTTATCACAATATCGCTATGGTATGGTGTTAAATGGATACAATACGATGACAAATTTAAAATAAAGCATATAGTATTAATGAGTAAAGTTACTCAACAAAATAAAGATACTTTACTGCAGGTAACACGAAGTAATTTAAATGGGAATTTCTTTAGTTTAGATATCAACAAGCTTAGAACTGCGATTGAATCACTTCCGTGGATAAAAGAAGTTTCAATAAGAAAAGTATGGTCAAATAGCATACAAATCAGGCTGAAAGAAAAACAGGTCAGTGCGCGTTGGGTGAATATAGAAAACTTAAATAATAAATCACCAGCAGGTTCTTGGGATAAGCATAGCTTATTAAGTAAAACAGGAGAAATTTTCACACCTGAACTAGATAGTGCTCAACAAGCGCAATATTCTCAATTTAGTTTATTTTCAGGACCAGAAAATTTAGCCGGCACTATGGTGAGTAAATGCAGCAAGGTGTCAGAAGTTTTGGCGACCATAAAATACAGTCTTTCTAATTGTATTCTGGATCAAAGGCGTGCATGGACCTTATCTATATTGCCACAACAAATGAAAGCTAATGATGAAAAGCAAATGATTCATCTGGTATTAGGTAAAAGTGAAACAAATGAATTGAGACATTTATTACAAACAAAGAAAGAAGAAAGTTCAGAATTGAGCAAGCATAAAATTGTAAAAAAAGTGCAGCTATTCGTCAGCCTGTACAAGCAGGTTTTGTATAAATATAAAAACAATATTAATAGGATAGATATGCGTTACACAAATGGTTTTGCAATTGCCTGGAAAGAGGACTATCAAAGTAATCACATACAAGGCAATACCTAAGAGTAAGAGCGATATACAACGGAAAATAAACCAGAGTTAAGTTTATGGAGAGCAAATAACAAAATGTCAAAACGAAATATTAAAAACCTAATAGTTAGTCTGGATATTGGCACCACTAAAGTGGTTACCATTGTTGCAGAAATTAATTCTACAGGTGAAATTGAAGTCATTGGCATGGGTGAGCATATATCACGCGGGCTTAAAAAAGGGGTCGTGGTAAATATTGAGTCCACTGTACAATCCATTAGACGTTCAGTTGAAGAAGCTGAATTAATGGCTGGCTGTGAAATTAACTCAGTCAATGTGGGCATTGCCGGTAGCCATATAGCCAGTATGAATTCTCATGGCATGGTCGCAATCAAAGATAAAGAAGTCACAGACGAAGATGTTGAACGAGTGATTGATGCTGCAAGAGCAGTTGCTATTCCTGCAGATAGAAAAATTCTTCATATTCTACCTCAGCAATTTTTAATTGATGATCAAGAAGGTATTAGACAACCAGTTGGTATGTCTGGCGTACGTCTAGAAGCTAAAGTACATATGGTTACCGGCGCGATTAGTGCCGCACAAAATATCATTAAATGTGTCGAAAAATGTGGCCTTGAAGTTGAAGATATGACATTAGAGCAATTAGCTTCTGCCCACGCCGTTTTGACTGATGATGAAAAAGAATTAGGTGTTTGTATTGTGGATATAGGCGGTGGAACCACCGATGTAGCTATTTTAATTGAAGGTGCGATTCATCATACCAAGGTATTCCCTGTTGCCGGCGATCAGGTAACGAATGACATTGCCGTCGCATTAAGAACACCAACAAAACACGCTGAAGAAATTAAACGTAAATATGCCTGCGCTCTTCGCCAACTAACTAATCCTGAGGAGACGATCGAAGTGCCAGGCATTGGTGATCGACCATCAAAAAGGCTCGCACGACAAGTTTTGGCGGAAGTAGTTGAACCTAGATACGAAGAATTATTTTCATTAATCAAAGCCGAATTAAAACATAGTGGTTATGAAGATCTTTGTACCGCAGGTGTTGTACTTACAGGTGGTAGCGCAAAAATGGAAGGTGTAGTGGAATTAGCTGAAGAAGTATTTCACATGCCAGTACGTCTAGGTGTACCACAAGATATGATTGGCTTATCGGACATGGTTCAGGATTCAAAGTATGCGACTGGCGTTGGACTTCTTATTGCTAGTCAAAAAACATATGAAAGCAGTGGATTTAATTTTAAGGAAGGAGAACAACCCAACATTTTTATAAAAATGAAACAATGGTTTTTAAGCAGCATTTAATTTTATAAATAAGTAAATTTAGATAACAATACTTTAGATAACAATGTAGTAACCAAGGAGAAAACAATGGCTATATTTGAATTAGCAGAAACAACAAATGAACAAGCCGTGATCAAAGTGATCGGCGTGGGTGGTGGTGGCGGTAATGCTGTGGAACACATGGCATCCAGTGCTTTAGATTGTGTTGATTTTATATGTGCAAATACCGATGCGCAGGCATTATCAAACACTAATGCAAAGACAATTTTGCAAATTGGTAATGAAATTACCAAAGGTCTTGGTGCTGGAGCTGATCCTAACGTTGGCAGAGAAGCTGCAATTGAAGATCGCGAACGCATACAGGAAGTAATCGAAGGTACTGATATGCTGTTTATCACTGCAGGTATGGGTGGTGGAACGGGTACCGGAGCAGCACCAATTATTGCTGAAATTGCTCGCGAGATGGGTATCTTAACCGTGGCAGTTGTGACAAAGCCCTTCCCATGGGAAGGTAATCGCAGAATGGAATCTGCTGAAAAAGGAATAGAAGAATTAGAACAATATGTTGATTCTTTGATTACCATTCCAAATGAAAAATTACAAGCGGTACTTGGGAAAGGTACTACATTGTTAGATGCATTTAAAGAAGCAAACAATGTTTTATTAAATGCGGTGCAAGGTATTTCAGAACTGATTACTCGCCGCGGTTTAATTAATGTTGACTTTGCTGACGTTAAAGCAGTTATGTCTAGCATGGGTACTGCAATGATGGGTACAGGCAGTGCTGTTGGTGAAGACAGAGCTAGAGAAGCTGCAGAACGCGCAATTTCAAGTCCTTTACTTGACGACATCAGTATGTCGGGTGCTAAGGGCATTCTGGTCAATATTACCGCTGGTATGGATCTTGCCATTGGTGAATTTGAAGAAGTTGGTAATGCTGTTAGACAGTTTGCATCAGATAATGCGGTTGTCGTTGTTGGTACCGTCATTGATTCTGAAATGAGCGGGGAAATGCGTGTCACCATCGTTGCCACTGGTATTGGTCAGGGCATTCCAAATGTTGAAGTTGTTTCAACAAATGATGCTTTGAGAAAAACTAATATCGATAGCAGAGATATTGAGGAGTATGATACTAATTTAATACCACCAACCAAGAAAGTTGTTGGCGGAGACTATACACCAGCAGAAACTTCACATATTGATACCGACTATGGTGTTTTAGACATTCCTGCGTTTTTACGCCGCCAGAATGACTAATTACTCCTAAAGGATTCACTATACTCCCTATCTCGGGTCATACCCATCTCCTTGGGGAGTATAAGTGATTTAATCAATATTATGATCTGAAAAGATTCTATGATATCATTCGCCCTTCGAACAAAACAATAATCAGTCAAGCGAAAATAATAAACAACTTAATTAAGAATCACACGAATATCATTCAATGATAAAACAACGTACGCTAAAAAACGTCATACGTGCCACAGGAGTCGGACTTCATTCAGGAGAAAAAGTCTATTTGACGCTGCACCCTGCAGATGTAGATACCGGAATAATTTTTAGACGCCTGGATTTGGATGAGCCATTCGAGATCCCTGCAAAAGCATGTAATGTTGGCGATACCACTTTATCAACAACACTTTGCAAAAACGAAATTAAAGTTTCTACCGTAGAGCATTTGCTCTCAGCCATGGCAGGTATGGGAATTGATAATGCCTATATTGACCTTAGTGCCTCAGAAGTTCCAATCATGGACGGGAGCGCAGGTCCATTTGTGTTTTTACTGCAATCAGCAGGAATTGTAGAACAAGACAAAGCTAAAAAATTTATTCGTATCAAGAAAAAAATAAAAGTAGAAGATGGCACTAAATGGGCAACTTTTGAACCTTATGATGGTTTTAAAGTCACTTTTCATATAGATTTTGAACATCCCGCAATCAACGGTAAGACGCAAACAGCAGAAGTGGACTTTTCTTCCACCTCATTTGTAAAAGAAGTCAGCCGTGCTCGAACATTTGGATTTATGAATCAAATTGAAGAACTTAGAGCTAACAATCTGGCATTAGGCGGAAACCTTGAAAATGCGATTGTTATGGATGATGAAGAAATTCTAAATGAAGATGGGCTTCGTTATAACGATGAATTTGTTAAACACAAAATCCTTGATGCTATTGGAGACTTGTATTTATTAGGGCATAGCCTTATTGGTGCATTCTGTGGTTATAAAGCGGGGCATGCGCTCAATAATAAATTACTGTGTAAACTACTTGAAGATAAATCAGCTTGGGAAGAAGTGACCTTTGCAAACACAGAAGAAGCACCTATCAATTATATGAAGACCATGTCATAAAACTAAATTCATCTGATATAAGATTCTTTAGTTAGGGGAACGAGTCAAATATAGACACACAATCAAGAAAGACTACCAAATAAGCCTTCTACAAAATTATTCACCCGTTTCTTTCTTTTCTGACATATCTTTTGCAAGCCTTATTAAAGATTCCTTTAACCCACTATCACTCGTAGTATCAGCTAAATCGGATAGCATTTTTGCGCTGCGATTAGAATATAATAAATTAGGATTCTTACTAGCCTTTGAAGTATCTTGATTTATATTATCAATAGCTACCACATCGCCTTGTTTTTTATAGGCTTTAGTTGCTATAATTGGCTGTATTTTTTTTAACAATTGGAATTGATTTTCCATTTTTAATTGTTTCATAAGTTGGGGCAAAATAAAGCGACATTGATTTAATGCAATTTGCTTAGAGAAGTACAAAGTCAATACACCAGAAATATAACTAACATCTACTAATAAAGCGGTAAGATTGTTGGGTAACATGGGCATGAGCTTTTGTTTAAGATTCTGATATTGGCCACTCTTAGCATATAAAGCGGTTAATATTTTTTTATCTTTATTTTTTTGACGAAAGTCCATCAGTTTATAACTCAATTAAAACATTTATTATATACTCGTAAACTTTGAAAATGCCGGCTTCGTTATTTCCAAAATTCACGAGTATAACGATTAATTTTATATTACGGCAAAAGTTTAGCAAATGCATTTACTGATTATCAATAAAAATGGAATCGCTGCCAAAGGCATGCATCTTAGAAATTTCTTTTTACTTCTTTTCTTTTTATTGTTACTCACAGCCTATGCCACTACCGAAGCCATACAATGGGTACTAATTCAAGAACAGACAAATGACATTAGTGAAAATACCCCATCTAAAGCAATTGATAATTCAGTTAAACACGCACAAATTAAAAAAATTCTTATAAAAGACAGGCAGTCACTAACTCAACTAGAAAAAACATTAACGGCTCAATTAGACTTTGTTTCTTTGCAACTCGCTAAAATGCAAGCAAAATTAATACAAATTGATAGCGTTCGTGATCAATTAGTCAAAAAGAATGAACTGACTAACTCTCCAATTCCTTTATCTAAAATACCAGGTTTAGGTGGACCATCCGAAGAGGATGAAACGTTATCAGAAGCAAATAAACTGTCGAATAAAAAGCTTGAAAAGCTGACTAGTCGTCTTGTTGCAATTGCCTCAGAAATACAAACACAATCTGAACAATTAAATATATATGAAGCAATTTATGACCGCCAACATATTCAGGAAACAACCTTTCCTTCAGGCAGACCATCTGATACAGGCTGGATATCATCATACTTTGGGCCTCGAAAAGATCCTTTTACCGGTAAAAGAGCCAAACATCATGGCCTTGATATAGCTGCAAATGAAGGTGATATTATTGTTGCTACCGCCAAAGGCGTGGTCACCTGGGCAGAAAAACGGTATGGTTATGGAAAAATGATTGAGATTACTCATGGTAATAATTTAGTGACACGTTATGGGCACTGCAAATCAATTGCTGTTAAAGTTGGAGATATTGTCGAACAAGGCCAGATAATTGGTAAAATCGGTAATACAGGTCGTTCAACTGGTCCTCATATTCACTATGAAGTTCTTAAAAACAGTGTTAAATTAAATCCAATCAAATATGTACAAAGAACACCGGAAACAAAAACTCATTAACAGTTTGATTGTCATCATTCATATTTATACTGTTCATTAACTAACTCCTCACTAGAATAAAAAGCATGTTAAAAAATATATTTAAAAAAGTATTTGGAAGCCGTAACGATCGTGAAATAAAGCGTTATACCAAGATCGTACAGTCCATAAATGCTTTAGAAGAAAAATTCGCAGCATTATCTGATGATGAACTTAAACAAAATACTGAAAACTATAAAAATCGCCTTCAAAACGGTGAAACCGTAGATGATATTTTAGTAGAAGCTTTTGCCAACGTAAGAGAAGCCAGTAAACGCATAATGTCCATGCGCCACTATGAAGTTCAGTTAGTTGGTGCCATGGTTCTAAATGATGGTCGAATTTCTGAGATGCGAACCGGTGAAGGTAAAACGTTAATGGCAACCTTAGCCGTTTATCTCAATGCACTGACCGGAAAAGGGGTTCATGTTGTTACTGTTAATGATTACTTAGCTCAACGTGACTCACAATGGATGGGCAAATTATATGAATTTCTGGGCTTAAGTGTTGGTGTAATTCTCTCGGGCATGGCTCATGATGAAAAACAGGCAGCCTATGCAGCCGACATTACCTACGGTACAAATAATGAATTTGGCTTTGATTATCTAAGAGATAATATGGCTTTCTCGATTGAAGACAAAGTTCAGCGTGAATTACATTTTGCCATCGTCGACGAGGTTGACTCTATACTAATTGATGAAGCAAGAACACCTCTTATTATCTCGGGACCTGCAGAAGATAATGCGGAAACTTATCAAAAAATAAATACCCTAATTCCAAGCCTTGATAAACAGGAGTTTGTCGAAAAGCTTGAACCTGATGAAGAAGAACCAGAAGGCGACTTCATGGTCAATGAAAAAGATAAGCAAGTTTTATTAAGTGATGCAGGTCATAATAAAATTGAAGGGTTATTAGTTGAAACTGGTTTACTATCTGAGGGCGAAAGCCTATATGATCCATCCAATATTATGTTGATGCACCATGTTAATGCAGCCTTAAGAGCACATAACTTATTTACTAAAAATGTTGACTATATCGTAACTAATGGCGAAATCGTTATTGTTGATGAATTTACTGGTCGTACCATGCCGGGCCGGCGTTGGTCTGATGGCCTGCACCAGGCTGTTGAAGCAAAAGAAGGTGTTGCTGTTCAACTAGAGAATCAGACACTGGCATCAATTACCTTCCAGAACTATTTCAGACTTTACGATAAATTATCTGGAATGACTGGTACTGCAGATACTGAAGCATTTGAATTTCAGCAAATTTATGCCCTGGAAGTCATTGTTATCCCAACAAATAAACCCATGACCAGAGATGATATGGGCGATCTTATCTACCTCACCCAGGAAGAAAAGTATGATGCCATTATTATAGATATTCAGGACTGCCAAAAACGTGGTCAACCGGTATTAGTTGGCACCGCTTCAATTGAAGTTTCTGAAATTCTGGATGCTAAATTAACAGAACGAAAAATCAAACATGAAGTCCTCAATGCTAAACAACATGCTCGTGAAGCCAATATTATTGTTAATGCAGGTCAGCCCGGTGCCGTTACCATTGCGACCAATATGGCTGGACGTGGAACAGATATTGTCCTAGGCGGCAATGTAGAAGCTGAAATTAAGGATCTTGAAAACTCAGGTAAAGCAACTAGTGCCATCATTGACAAAATGCGTCAGGACTGGAAAATCGCCCACCAACAGGTTCTTGATAGCGGTGGTCTTCATATTATTGGTACCGAACGTCATGAATCACGACGTATTGATAACCAGTTAAGAGGTCGTGCTGGCCGACAAGGTGATAAAGGCTCATCTCGCTTTTATTTATCCATGGAAGATACATTGATGCGAATATTTGCCTCCCCTAAAATTAGCGCGCTAATGAAAAAACTGGGCATGGAAAAAGGCGAATCAATAGAACATCCATGGGTATCAAAATCAATTGAAAATGCTCAGCGTAAAGTAGAAGGACATAACTTTGATATTCGTAAGCAACTACTTGAATATGATGATGTTGCCAATGAGCAAAGAAAGATTATCTATCAACAACGTTCAGAATTAATGGAAGTTGAAGACATTTCAGATACCATTGAAGATATTCGTCTTGATGTCATTAACCAAATTATTGACCGTTATATACTACCAGAAAGTCTTGAGGAACAATGGGATATCTCTGGTATGGAAGAATTTTTTAGTTCAGAATTTGATCTACATTTTGAAATTCAAAAATGGCTGGATGAAGATGATAAACTTCATGAAGAAACGCTTAGAGATAAAATATTAGATGAGATCATATCTACCTATAAAGCTAAAGAAGATCTAGTTGGCAGCGAAAGTATGCGCCGTGTCGAAAAAGGCGTCATGCTACAGGTTCTTGACACGTTATGGAAAGAACATCTGGCAGCCATGGATTATTTACGCAAAGGCATTCACTTAAGAGGCTATGCTCAAAAAAATCCAAAGCAGGAATATAAGCGTGAATCTTTTGAATTATTTAACGATTTATTAGATCGTATCAAATACGATGTTATTAGCTATTTAACTCGTCTACAAGTTAGTCATGATATTGATGTTTCTGAATATGAACAACATGAACAGCAGGAAATGGAATTTACACATGATTCTCATAGCGCTCTATCAGATAGTAGCAACGAGCAACATGAAGAAGGTGAAGATCCGCAACATACACCTTACAAGAGAGAACAAGCAAAAGTGGGTCGTAATGAACCTTGTCCATGCGGTAGTGGTAAGAAATATAAACAATGCTGTGGCAAGTTGAGTTGATAGTGAGTAGTGAGTAGTGAGTAGTGAGTAGTGAGTAGTGAGTAGCTAAAAGTATATGGAAAAAACAATTATTAATGGAATTAAAATAGCTACAGCTGCTGCTGGTATTAAAAAGGTAAATCATGAAGATTTAACTCTTTTTGCCATTGAAGCTGGCAGTACTATGGCTGGCGTGTTTACTCAAAATGCTTTTTGTGCTGCTCCGGTTAATATTTGTAAGCAGCATTTACAGCAATTCTGTTCTGAGAAACCTTTTTATTTATTAATCAATACTGGCAATGCTAATGCAGGTACTGGTGAGCAAGGTTATCAGGATGCAATTAATTGTTGCAGCAATCTTGCCAAGGAAATGGATACAACGATAGAACAGATTTTTCCTTATTCAACTGGCGTTATAGGTGAAAACCTTCCCAGTCATAAAATTATTAGTTCACTTTCAAACTTAAAAAATAACTTAGCTGAAGATAATTGGGACAAGGCTGCAAAAGCTATCTTAACTACCGATACGGTCACAAAGTCCGCACATAAAACTATTCAATTATCTGAACGCCAAATAGAAATCACCGGCATATCTAAGGGATCTGGTATGATTCGCCCCGATATGGCAACTATGCTGGCCTATATTGCTACCGATCTAGCCATAACAAAAGATGACATCAACCAAATCATTGTAAAAATGGCTAATGCCTCATTTAATCGTATTACGGTTGATGGTGATACCTCTACTAATGATTCATGTATGCTGATTGCAACGGGTAAATCAGAATTAACATATGAAAATCTATCTGTTGAAGATAAATCACTATTTGAACAATCCTTGCAAGAAGTCTTTGTTGATTTAGCGAAAGCAATCATTCTTGATGGCGAAGGCGCAACCAAATTAATTAATATTGTCGTACATCAGGGACAAAGTCAGCAGGAATGTCTGGATGTGGCCTATACCATTGCCCACTCTCCTCTGGTTAAAACTGCTTTTTTTGCCAGTGATCCTAATTGGGGACGTATACTTGCTGCTATTGGTCGTTCGGGCATTAATAATCTAGACCTGAATGCTTTAGAAGTTTTTCTTGATGATGTCTGTATCGTTAATCATGGCGGAAAATCTGATGACTATCAAGAAGCTAAAGGCCAGGCGGTAATGAATAAAGATGAAATAACCGTGACTGTTAATCTTCATCGTGGAGAATTTAGCGAACAGCTTTGGACATGTGATTTCTCCTATGACTATGTCAAGATCAATGCAGAATACCGTACCTGATTACCCTGACTTTGTGCAATACCAGCCTATAGCTGTTGGCATTATTATTAGCAACAATAAGATATTAATTGCTAAACGACATGCTCTATCACACCAGGGCGGCAAATGGGAATTCCCTGGCGGTAAAATTGAGAAAGATGAAACGGTTCTACAAGCTTTAGCACGTGAGTTATATGAAGAACTTGATATCACACCAACATCAGTGCAGCATAAAATCACTATCCCCTTTCACTATCAAGCCCCTAAACAATCTGTCAAAGTTATCTTAAAAGTCTATCTGGTTGCATCATTTACAGGTGAAGCCAAAGGTAAAGAAGGTCAGGAAATACGTTGGGTAAGTGCCGAAGAGCTTCACCTTTATAAATTTCCTAAAGCCAATAAAGCCATTATAAAAGCAATTGAGTTACCTTCAATTTATTATATTAGTGACGACTTTAATAAGCATAGTGCGACTAATCAATTAAATCAGCTATTTAAACAGACGCCCGGATTATTTCAATGCCGCTCATCAGTTAACAATCAAAGTATGAGTGAATTAGAATTAATATTAAATGGCGCAAACGAAAACGCTTTTAAGGTACAACTTAATTCTTCTTTTTATCTTGAACTACTAAATAGCAATCAGACTGAATTGAGCAATTTAATTGAAAAATTTATAACTCAAGGAAATCGTTTAGGTATTCATTTAACCGGTAAAGATTTACATCGATTTGAATCATTAGATCTCAGTTTATTTAATGGATATATCTCCGCCTCTTGTCATCAACTTGATGATATATTCATGGCTAATCATTTCTCTTTGGATTTTATTGTTATTTCACCTATTAACAAAACCCAGTCACATCCTAATGCAACAGCAATCGGCTGGAAAGAGTTTTCCAGGCTTTGTCTTGCTGCACAAATGCCAGTCTATGCATTAGGTGGAATGAATAAAGATGATTTAAATACAGCAATCAATTATGGCGCTCAGGGTATTTCCGGCATTTCTCTGGCAGGTTTATAGGTTAATATGAAAAGAATAATTTCTTTATTGGTTTTAAGCGCGGGTCTTATTATTATTTTATTAACGATTGGAGATCTAGGTGATATTCTTGATGAAACACAGAAACAAAAAAATACTACCGACTTTGGTGTTATAAAAAACTGTGATCCAGGCAATGCTATTTGTAGTATTAGGAGTCAATTTGAACAAAAGTCAGTCAAAATTTCGATAAGTTTTGATCAACCAATTGTGGTTTTAAAACCTTTTAAGATCAATCTACAAGTTGAAGGTATTTCACCACAGCGTATCCAACAAGCGATTATTGATTTCACTATGGTTGATATGGATATGGGGATTAATAATCAATTCTTTAAAATGCTCAGTGTGAATGGAGAGCAAAATAGCCGATGGTTAGCCTCAGGAAACCTTGCTGTCTGTGTTTCCGGCCGTTCAGATTGGTTAGCAACAATAACCATACAAGTTAAAGATAAAAACATTAAAATACTTATCCCGATTATTGCCCATCGACATTAATTTTTAAAACTGTTAATTTCATTAAATTATACCTAAAGATATATAAACCTTCCCTAAAGATAGTGTGGACATTATTACTTATAAATAGTAATATAATTATATTCTAATACTATAATGGTGATCGTAATGAAACTACACTCTATTTTGCTAGTAGGCTTATTAAGTAGCTCTATATGTCATGCACAAACCTTTAGTGTCGATCGGGAAACATTTGATTGCGCCTATGCCGCTAATACTGCTAGATTTGCAACAAACCTGAAGAGCCAGGGTATGGACTTAAATTCATTAGAAAAATTTATAAAAAATATGCCGGCAGGATCAACAAAGGAAATGCAGGAGTATTACTCCAAGATAGGTTTCCAAAGCCATGATAGTGATAAATCATACCAGAGAGCTTTGGCCTTATGTAAATTTAATCGTCAAAAGTAATATGGTTGAAGATAGACGAAAATTACGTTACCAAATAATATTTGATATAAAAAAACAATAATTTACCTAAAGTGTCTTTGTTCTATTTACGACCAAGTGCCCTGATACATCAAGAGCCAGTCAACTAAATTTCTGAATTGGAGCATGTTTGCTCCATACTCACTTCTTTATTGGGTACAAACCTGTATTATCCTAGCAAAGTCTTTTATAACTACTGAATATAAATTCCTGCCATAGCATTAACATATTTCTTAAAAACTTTACAATTCAAGCATCTCTTAATGATGAAAAAAACAGAAAAACGATTATTAACTAATTAAAAAGTTGTAAATTAATGTTCTCTATATATAATTATTGCTTTTAGTGAATTATAACCATAGTCTTTGACAATGAAATCAAACTTACAACAAAACATTATACAACTAGTACCAGAACATATTGACTTTAATAACATAAAAGTTGATTTATTAAGATATTTAAACTTTAATGTTGTTGAGAATGAAGAAACTAATCAAGTTAAAACAATACATTTCCTTGACACTTTTAATTTATCTTGCTTTAAACAAAAGTTGTTTGCACTTAAGCATACGAGCCATTTCAATTTGATGAGTGATGATAGACTATTAGATTATCTATTCTCTATGCAAGCCAGTGCTGACAATGACTTACATCGTGTTGAAACTGAACAACTGCCTAAATTCTGGTGGCAATTCACACAACCTAAATTACGTTCAATGTTAAAAAAAATAATAGGCTTAAGAGCACTAACAGACATTGGTGAAGGCATTTTTTCTAATAGACAGTTAAAAATACAAAATGAAGAAAATAAAACGATTGCGGTTGTAATATTATTAGAAGCAAGATCACTCTCCAATGAGCAAAATAATAGTTTTAAATGCATCAAAATTCAGTCTGTTCGGGGCTATAACAAAGAACTAAAACAGATTCTTAAGTTGTTTCAGAAGTCAGGTTCATTTACACCACAGCAATCCATAATAAAGTCATTATTTCATTCATTAAACATCCGTACTGAAATCTTCGATATCAAACCTCAAATTAATATTGAACCGCAAACACCTGTTAGAACAATGACGAATCAATTAATTGATCTCATGCTATCAAAAATCAGACAAACAGAACCTGGGTTGATTGGTGATGTCGATACTGAATTTCTTCATCATTATCGTGTTGCACTACGAATGGTACGTGCAGTTATAACCCAGCTTAAAGAAGTTTACCAAGTGAATGATGTGGTAGACCTAAAACTTCGATTTGGTAATCTGGCGAAAAAAACCAATCATCTTCGTGATTTAGATGTTTTTATATTGGACAAAAATAAATATCTTGAGTTATTGCCAACAACTCTACAAGTAGGTCTTCTACCATTATTTCAGGACATAAATGAACAACGTGATAAAGAATTTGTGAGGGTTAAGAATTGGCTACTCAGTGATGAATATATTCATGAAATTGATAACCTACAGCAACTATTTAGTAATAATTTTGGATCCGGAGAAACGCTGTGGAGTGAAACACCCTGTCTGGATATTGCCATTATTAAAATAAACAAACGCTATAAAAAAATTAAT
Organism: Gammaproteobacteria bacterium; assembly: GCA_015231865.1. Taxonomy (GTDB): domain Bacteria; phylum Pseudomonadota; class Gammaproteobacteria; order GRL18; family GRL18; genus JADGAU01. The sequence continues at coordinate 22,835 of JADGAU010000031.1, forward strand.
CGTGCAACTCAGTTGATTACCAAAGATACCTCTGATGAAGAGATACATGAATTAAGAATTGAATGCAAGAAACTCCGTTATTTATTATACTTTTTTGCCTCATTATTTGAGCAAAATAACTTTAAAAAAGTCATTAAAAAACTTAAGGTTTTACAAGATAGTTTAGGCATCTTCAACGATCTAAGTGTGCAAATAGATTTTCTGCAACATTACTTAAATCAATTAATTAAATCCTCTTTATCACAGAAAAATACGGCTTTAGCAGCGTCACTTGGGGGACTCATTACCGCCTTAACTGAACGACAAAATCAACAAAGACAAGTGTGCATTGAACAACTCATTCAATTTGGGCATACTGATGTGCAACTGCTAATGAATCAAACCTTTATTTCTTCAGATAATTTAAAAACTGAGTCAACAATATGAAGATAATTGCCCTTTACAGTATTAAAGGTGGTGTTGGAAAAACTGCTGCAGCTGTTAACCTGGCTTATACCTCTGCAGAATCTGGTAATGAGACCTTATTAATTGATTTAGATCCTCAAGGCGCATCTTCATATTATTTCCGTGTTGGAGAAAATAAAAAAGCCCCCAAACATGGATTTTTTTCAGTAAAAACTAAGCTGACAAAGCAAATTAAAGGCTCTAACTATTCTAAACTTGATATTCTACCAGCCAGTTTTTACTTTAGGAATTTTGATTTAATGCTTGATAGCATGACTAAATCAACAACTCGTCTTAATAAAATTTTAGCACCGCTAAAAGACGAATATGACTTAATTATTTTAGATTGCCCACCAAGTATTAATTTATTGGCTGAAAATGTATTTCATACTTCTGATAAGATTTTAGTACCCGTTATTCCAACAACTTTATCAGAACGAACACTAGCTCAACTGGTTAAATTTTTTAAAGACAACGATTATGAGTTAAGCAAGCTCGCCCCTTTCTTTTCAATGGCGCAAAAAAGCAATCAGCACCATATTAATATGATTCAGGAAATTGAAAAGAAATATCCTATTTTTATGAAAAGTTTAATTGGTTTCTCAATTGCTATCGAGAAAATGGGAATTCATCGTGAGCCCGCTTTAAGTTATGCAGATTCGAGAAGTTTATCTCAGGCTTATCGTCATCTTTTCAAGGAAGTGATGACGAAAATATAAACCCTAGAGCGTGTTGATATTTAATCTAACTTATTGATTTATGTAATTTAAGCGCTATCTTTGTTATTTATTACTACCAATATGAGCCTTGCTACGCCCCCGAAGAAAGTCCTCTTGTGCTGCGTAAAAATGCCTGAATATCACTAAAATTTTAAATAAATCAATTAAGCATCTGAAAGATCAGCATGCTTTAGTCAATATATTCATCTTTAATTTTTAGAATATCCGGTAACACTTTTTTAAATAGCTCAACTATTTTTGGATCAAAGTGAGTACCACTATCTTTTATAATTAATGCTGCCGCATCTTCTGATGTCCATGCCTTCTTATAAGGACGCTCTGAAGTTAAGGCATCAAAAACATCAGCTACTGCAACAATTCTTGATTCCAGTGGGATTCCAGCACCCTTTAAGCCATTTGGATAACCACTTCCGTCCCATTTTTCATGATGTGTTAATGCAATAATTCTAGACAAAACGATCAAAGGATTACTATCTTTGCCAATAATTTCTGCACCTATCCTGGAATGTTGTTTCATAATTTTCCATTCTTCATCCGTTAATTTGCCATTTTTAAGTAAAATGTTATCACTAATACCAATTTTACCGACATCGTGCATGGGGGCTGCATTGTAAAGCATTTCCACCCACTCATCATTACCGCCATAGGCCATAGCAATTAATCTTGAATAATGTGCCATGCGAACAACATGAAAACCCGTTTCATTATCTCTGTATTCGGCAGCTCGACCTAAACGTTGGATAATTTTAAGCCTGGTCTCATTGAGTTCACGTGTGCGCTCATTTATCTTGTCCATTAAGGCCAGATTTTGATCGTGTAATCTTAAATGCGTATCAACTCTTGCTTTAATAACAGTGGGGCTAAAGGGCTTAGTTATATAATCAACCGCACCTAACTTGAAACCATGTTCTTCATCTGCGGCTTCGGTCTTAGCCGTCAAAAATATTACCGGTATTTCGGATGTTACAGGGTCTTGCTTAAGCAGTCGGCATACTTCATATCCGTCCATTTCAGGCATCATGATATCAAGTAAAATTAAATCCGGGCTTGGATGAGTATGCGCAATATTAATTGCTTTTTCACCATTTAAAGCAACTTTCATTTCATAATCATCACTAAGTATATTAACTAAAATGTCAATATTTTCACGTGTATCATCAACAACAAGGACTAGACTTTTATTCATTATAAACGTCAATTAAATTTTAATATGGACAATTAAGTGTTAACAATTTTAACACTTAATTATTAACATGCATTCATTCTATATGATAAAAATTAACAAGGCTAATATTTATTACTCTTAATATAGGCAATTATAAGAAAAGATCATCCATTTGAATACCAAAAGCACCATGTTTATGAGCCTTGACAACACTTAACTCATTATGTTCAGATAGATTAAGAGTTTTAAAGTCATCATACGGAAGTTTATCTTTATCCAGAATTAACATAATTGTTGGTTTTAATCGTTTTAAACCATTAATTGCTGTTACCACGGCAATTTCACCTGTGTTTAACTCAACCAGTGACCCCGTTGGATATAAACCAACTGCCTGTATAAATTGTTCAACCAGATCAGCCTGAAATAACTTGCCTCTCAAATCATATAGCTGACTAATTGCTTCATGCGGAGATAAAATTCTGTCGGTAAATGGGCGTTTAGAGGTCATAGCATCAAAACTGTCAACAATTCCCGCAATACGACCATAAATTGGAATATCTTTATTTAATAAGCCCTGTGGATAACCACTACCATTAGCTCTTTCATGATGAGATGAGATCATGCGAATGACATCATAAGAAATATCTTCAAAAACAATCAATATTTTAACGGCTTCATCAACATGTGATCGAAGCAGTTTAATTTCATCATTGTTTAAGCGACCTCTTTTAGATAGAAGCGCGTCCGGTATGATAGTCTTACCAATGTCTAAAATCAAACCACCTAAAGATAAATCTGCAATCGACTTTTTCTCTAATCCTAAATGGCGACCAAATTGGGCACACCAGACAGATGTCGATAAAGCATGGTTGTAACTATAGTTATCATTTCTTTGTAGCTCCATCACCAGCTTTAAAGCAGTTGGGTTCCTAACCACACTATTGACAGTGATATTGACAGCATCTTTTAATGCAGAGATATTAAGTGCTTTATTTTGCTTTAAATCGTCAAAAGTTTGAGAAATCCTGCTTTGAACTTCATTATAAACTTCTTTGGCCGTATCTAATTCGCCATCTAAAGATTCAGTTTCCTGATAATGCTCTTTTCTTAGAATCTCATATTCATTTTTACCATGGTCAACTATCTTTTTAGGCTCTTCTTCTTTTTCATTGACAATCCAATACATTGCTGCCGGGACTCTGCCTTTGCTGGAGTCGACATAAACACTTTGGCAATAGCGACGTAACATATCAATCTCATCATTGTTTTTAATGATGACGCCTTCAAGTTTTATCGGTAATTCTGCCCAGGCACGATCAATTCTTGATACATACATGCCAATTTGCAAACCTTCCAGTTTTATTTTAATTTCGGTATTTACCATGTCAGCAATTATTAGTTATTTATCCCATTTATTCAAGCACGATCAAGGTAAAAAAACAACCAATAAGAATCCACCTAAAAGTAATCGATAGATGATAAAAGGCTTCATATCCATATTTTCTATAAAGCGAAGAAAATAAACAATACAGTAATAAGCACTGATGGCAGAAAAAATACTCCCCATAATAATTGCAGACCAATCGATAATTTCAGGCGATTCAATTAAATGAATAATTTCCAAAGCGCCAGCTAATAAAATCACAGGTATAGAGAGTAAAAAAGAAAAACGGCTGGCTCCAGTACGACTATAACCTAATAATAATGCGGCACTGATTGTAATTCCTGAACGAGATGTACCTGGAACTAAAGCAATTGCTTGTGCGCACCCAATCACAATAATCGCCAGAATTGTCATTTCATGTTCTGTGCGCTTATTTTTATCTGCTTTTGAATCAGCCCACCATAAAACTAAACCGAATATTATCGTCGTAGTTGCAATAACTATTGGCAATCTTAATGCATCCATATAATCAGATAATAATAATCCCGCAATGCCTACTGGAATCGTACCAAGAATAATTCCCCAGGATAATGTACTTTGACCAATCGTTTGTTTTTTCTGTATTGATGCTAACCAATCCATAAATAATGGTTTGATATCTTTTCGAAAATACCAGATCACCGCAGTTAAAGTACCAATGTGTACAGCTACATCAAACGCTAAGCCTTGATCTGGCCAGTCTAATAGCTGGGGTACTAAAATTAAATGCGCTGAACTGGAAATAGGTAAAAACTCGGTCAGCCCCTGAACTAAAGCCAGCACAATAATTTGAAGAATATCCATGAATTATAACTTATCCTGCATGTTGATAAAGTCAAAACCACTAATAGGCTTATCGATATTTTTTGAAAAAGCGATCACTTTAAATAACTCTCCCATTTCACTCGGCAAGGTTAACATTTTAATCTGACGACTTAACTCTGCTAATTTTAAGGTATCGGTGAGATCAAACTGTTCAGATAATTCCTGTAAACCACCGCTCATTAAAAAGTGTGCCTGAGTTGTATAGCCTTGTAATTCAAGTTTGTGCTTAGATGCAACTTGAGCAATATCACTAAAGTTCACATGCGCGGTAATATCTTGCAAACCAGGGAGATAAAATGGTTCATCATGAGAGTGGTGTCGATAATGACACATCAAGGTGCCTTTATTTCTTTGCGGATGAAAATATTCGCGTTCGCTATAGCCATAATCAACAAGAATAATCCCACCGGTTTGTAAAACATTGGCAAGACTCTTAAGCCATGCTTGCGAGTGTGTATTC
>JADGAU010000032.1 GCA_015231865.1 Gammaproteobacteria bacterium
TTCATCTATTGCCTGATTTTTATAAATTTTCATGCTATCTGCGTTACTTTTTTCTACCAATGGAATGCATTGATACGCCCCGAAGGAAGTGCCCTTGGGGTACAAAAAAAGTGCCTTAATATCATAAAAATTTACTAAAAATCAGTCTAACATCTGAAAGATCAACCCTAGAAAAGTGCATTAAATTTTACTTTCTTCTCCAGTAATGAGTTTTTTAATATTTGAATGATGAGTTAAAAGTAAAGATATCGTAAAAAAAGAACTCATCCAAACATAAATAATGTCATTTTGGAAAAAATAAAAATAGAACGGTGCTAATATGGCTGCAATTAATGCAGATAAGGATGAAATTTTTAGTCCATAAGCGACTAGTAACCAGGTAGCAAGAAGAAGTAGTCCAATCCAATGATGTAATGCGAGCATTGCACCAAAAAAGGTCGCAACACCTTTTCCACCTTTAAAAGAAAAGAAAACTGGAAATATATGCCCCAAAAAAGCACTTATAGCTATCAAGGCTAATATCAGCGGTTCAGCACCCAATAGTTTAGCAGCAAACACAGGAATAAGGCCTTTTAAACTATCGCCAATAAGAGTCATTGCTGCAGCCTTCTTACCGCCAACTCTTAATACATTGGTTGCTCCAGGGTTGTTTGAGCCAACAGTTCTTGGATCAGGCAGGCGCATAATTCTGCACACAATAATTGCAGTAGATACTGAGCCAATGAGGTATGAAATAAAAATTAATGATATGTCAAATAGCATGTTAATACCAATCAAAACAATAATATTAAAGTATACCGCAAAAGAAATGATCTTTGTTGGTGCGTTTCATAATATAATGAGTCATATTATAGTGCAAAGCGCTATAAGTTCATCAGTTAAAATCATTAAAATATAATATAACATATTGTTATAAAAGAAAATAATATTAATGGTACATAATTTGCCATCTATGGATGTCCAGATGATAACGAAATAAAGTTAGCTTAATTTATGTTTAAAAAAAATAAAAAGATGTATACAAACTCAGCTAATATTTTAGATAATCTGAATATTGTCATTATTGTTTTAAATTCCAATGTTCAAATTCAATACATTAATCCAGCTGCTGAAATGTTTTTTTCTACCAGTCGAAATCGCATACATAATAAACTATTAAACTCATTAATTTATGATAAAGATTTAACTAAAAATATTATTAAATCAATTGAGTCAGGCAATACTTTTGTTAAGCGAGAATACACATTAAATGTCAATTTACAGCCATCAATAGTTGATTTATCTGTAACACCAGTGATTGATAAAGATAAGAATCTTGAAGTCATTCTGGAGATTATTCCACAAGATAAAAATTTAAAGATTTCTCGTGAGGAAAACTTAGTTTCACAGCAGCAAGCAAGTAAAGAATTGCTCAGAAGTATGGCTCATGAAGTTAAAAATCCATTGGGTGGAATTCGTGGTGCAGCACAATTATTAGAAAAAGAATTAGATACTGAAGAACTCAGAGAATATACACAGGTTATTATTGATGAAGCTGACAGGCTGAAGCTTCTTGTTGATAGGATGTTAGGCCCTAAAACGCTACCAAATAAAAATTGGATCAATATTCATTACGTCACTGAACGTGTACGTAGTTTAATGAACATTGATAAAAATTACCCCATCGATGTTTTTTTTGATTATGATCCAAGTATTCCAGATATTTATGCCGATGCAGAGCACTTAATTCAGGCTGTTTTAAACTTAACTAAAAATGCAGCTCAATCAATTACCGAATGTAAGATGTGTGAGAATAAACAAATTATTCTAAAAAGTCGGGTAAAACGTAATTTTACGATTGGTTCATCTCACTATTTACTCGTTCTTAAGTTAGATATTATTGACACAGGTCCCGGGATAGACAAACAAATGATTGAACATATCTTTATGCCTTTAATTACGGGTAGAGCTCAGGGAACTGGCTTGGGTTTATCAATTGCCCAATCTCTGGTTAATAAAAATAGTGGGCTTATTGAATGTACTAGTGTGCCTGGAAATACGGTTTTTTCAGTTTTATTACCGATTAACTCAAATCAAGAAGCTGGTGAGAAAGAATATGAGTGATAGTATTGTCTGGATCATTGATGATGATAAATCGATACGTTGGGTATTAGAAAAAACACTGAAGCAAGTTGATATTCAAGTCAAAAGCTTTTGTAGTGCAAATACCATAATAAAGGAACTTGAACAGCAACAACCTGACACGATTATTTCTGATATTCGAATGCCTGGTATTGATGGTTTGGCTTTAATGAAGCAAATCAAAAATATTTATCCGGATTTGCCTGTTATTATAATGACTGCCCATTCGGATTTAGAAAGTGCGGTTTCATCCTATGAAGGTGGTGCCTTTGAATATTTACCAAAACCATTTGATACAGATGAAGCTGTTGAGTTAGTAAAGAGAGCGCTTGCATTTCAACAACGTAAAAAGCCGAGAAAATCAGCAAATCTATTAATTAATTCACCTGATATTATTGGTGAAGCACCATCAATGCAAGAACTCTTTAGAGCAATTGGCCGGTTATCCCGATCTAATATCAGTGTTATGATTAATGGTGAGTCGGGAACAGGTAAAGAATTAGTTGCTAAAGCCTTACATCGCCACAGTCCAAGACAAGATGAGCCATTTATTGCTTTGAATATGGCTGCTATTGCAAAAGATTTATTAGAATCAGAATTGTTCGGACATGAAAAAGGTGCTTTTACCGGTGCGCAAAATCAAAGAATTGGAAGATTTGAGCAAGCAGATGGAGGTACCTTATTTCTTGATGAAATTGGTGATATGCCTGCAGACCTTCAGACACGTTTATTAAGAGTGCTGTCAGATGGTGAGTTTTACCGTGTTGGTGGTCATACACCGATAAAAGTAGATGTTAGAATTATTGCTGCAACCCATCAAAATTTGGATAAGTTGGTTAATGATGGTTTATTTAGAGAAGATTTATTTCATCGTTTAAATGTTATTCGTATACGTGTTCCAGCATTAAGAGAAAGGCAGGAAGATATCCCATTGTTAGCAGGACACTTTTTACATCTTGCTGCACAAGAGTTGTCAGTTGAAGTAAAAACTTTAGATGAAGAGAGTAAGAATTTTCTGAGAGAACAATATTGGTCTGGTAATGTTAGACAACTTGAAAATACATGCCGGTGGCTTACCGTTATGTCTCCAGCTGAAATCATTCATTTAGATGATATGCCGGAAGAATTAAAAGTAAGTAGTGATGACAATGAATCTCAGGTGGTTAATGATTGGCGCCAGGGACTTAACAAATGGCTAGATAGTCAGTTACTTCAGGGTAAAGATAATATTCTGGAAACATTAATGCCTGAATTTGAAAAAATAATTATAAATTCTGCTTTAAGATATACCCATGGCCGTAAACAGGAAGCGGCCAAATTATTAGGCTGGGGAAGAAACACACTGACTCGTAAAATTAATGAACTCAATATTGTTTGAAACTCACCTATGTCATTTTTTGAATATTTCAGTTATGACACCATTATCGATTAACGGCTCAATGGGCAATTGTTTTTAAATTAAATAGAGATAGAATTTGAAAATCTAAATTTAATATACAGAGTATGTTACGATAATATGATGCGATAAAAAAATTTTAGATAATATATTCTACTAAACTAAATTGAAGTTATTTTTAAAAAAAGGAACAAAATAATGAGTGGAAATGAAATACGTCAACAAGCCATTTATCAAATTACAAATAATGAGCCAGTAGCTGTTGATAAGACAGAACCGTTAAGTGATATTTGGGCAACAGATGTTTTTAATTTAGCAAAAATGGAAGATTCTTTATCTAAGAGTGCTTTTAAAAAGATTAAGAAAACTGTTCGAACGGGTACACAATTAGATGCTGCAACAGCCGATATAGTTGCTGCTGCTATGAAGGAGTGGGCTGTTTCTAAAGGGGTTAAATTTTTCTCACACATATTTTATCCAATGACGAATCTGACAGCTGAAAAGCATGATGGTTTTATTGTAACCAATGCGGATGGCCATGCGATTACCGAATTCACCGGTAGTTTATTGATTAAGAGTGAGCCGGATGGTTCATCTTTCCCTAATGGTAGTTTACGTATGACCAATGCGGCACGTGGTTATACTGCCTGGGATCCAACAAGCCCTGTCTATATAATGCACACAGATAATGGCTCCACGTTAATGATTCCAAGTGTGTTTATGTCCTGGACCGGCGAAGCTTTAGATAAAAAAATTCCATTGTTACGCTCAAATGATTCAATGAACAAAGCTGCTCAGAAAGTTTTATCATTAATGGGTGAAACCAATATTGCTCCTCTTAATTCAAGTTGTGGTGCAGAGCAGGAATATTTTTTGATTGATGCAAATTTTGCTAATAGCCGTCCTGATTTACTTTTATCGGGTCGTACTTTATTTGGCGCTGCCCCAGCTAAAGGTCAGGAGTTTGATGACCATTATTTTGGTGCTATTCCTGGACGTGTTCAAATCTTTATGCAGGATCTTGAAGATAAACTCTATCGTCTGGGTATTCCTGCAAAAACACACCACAATGAAGTTGCTCCGGGACAGTTTGAACTTGCACCTTATTTTGAAACAGCTAATGTTGCCGCAGATCACCAGCAATTAATGATGACGCTATTAAAAACTACCGCTAAACAGCATGGTTTCTTTTTAACCCTTCATGAAAAGCCATTTGCAGGTATCAATGGTTCTGGTAAACATGTTAACTGGTCAGTTGGGAATTCAACTCAGGGTAATTTATTAGATCCAGGTAAAACACCAGATAAGAACTTAAACTTCTTATTATTCTGTGGTGCTGTAATACGTGGTGTTTATCAGTATGGACCGCTATTACGTGCTGTTGTTGCATCAGCGGGTAACGACCATCGTTTAGGTGCTAATGAAGCCCCCCCTGCAATTTTATCTGTTTATCTTGGAGCGCAATTAGAACAAGTCTTTAAAGATATAAAAGAAGGTAATCTTAAAGCCTCTGAAACAGGTGGTATGACAGATTTGGGCTTATCTCAAATTCTTGATTTTGAAAGAGATCCAGGTGATCGTAACCGAACATCTCCTTTTGCTTTTACTGGTAACCGTTTCGAATTTCGTGCTGTTGGCTCTGGTCAATCAGTTTCTGGCCCATTAATTGTGATGAATACCATTCTTGCAGATTCCTTAAATTGGATTGCTGAAAAGTTAGAAGCAGAGCTTAATAATGGCGTAGATGAAACGGCTGCAGTTATCTCTGTATTGAAAAAACTAATGGATGAAAATAGTAATGCAGTCTTTGGCGGTGATGGTTATTCTTCTGAATGGCATGAAGCTGCAGTTAAAGAGCGTGGTTTAAAGAATATACCGACTACTGCCGATGCTTTACCAATTTATAAAGATCCAGCGGTAATAAACTTATTTGAATCAACAGGCGTTTTATCGCCAGTTGAATTGGAAAGTCGTTTTGAGGTGTACTCAGAACAATATATTTTATCAATTGAAGTTGAAGCTAAACTTATGATTGATATGGCCAAAACAATGATCTACCCTGCAGCAATCCGCTATTTATCAGATTTATCTATGACACATGCAGGTATGGCAGAAATGGGAATTGATATGGATATTACCACTGCTAAGACAATTGCTGATGAAGCTAATGCTATGATGGCTAGTGTTTCTAAACTGGTTGATGCCATGGCAAAAGAAGATTTTTCTTCTACAGAAGAACATATGCAATTCTGTGCAAATGATATTCGTTCGCTAATGGATGAAGTTCGGGGACATGCAGATACTTTAGAGGCCGAAGTTGCTGATGGACTATGGCCACTGCCTAAGTATCAGGAAATGTTATTTATTAAGTAATTCATAGATAGGTGATTTAGGGTATTTATTATTGCTAAATACTCTAAATTATTCATTAAGAACATCCACTTATTTTATGTAGCAATATCACATACTTTTAGTAATAAATAACGAAGATATTTATAAAATCAGATTCAATCATAAAGTTAGATAAAATCTGTTTAGATAGATTTTAAATTTAGAATGACCTTTGATATTTGACATATCGCACTTAACATAATATCTTTTGCCACTGACCACTGACCACTGACCACTGACCACTGACCACTGACCACTGACCACTGACTACTTATCAATGATAACAACTCTTTACCCAGGAACATTTGATCCGATAACAAATGGCCATTTAGATATTATCCGTCGTGCCAGTAAGCTTTGCAGTGGCTTAATTGTGGCTATTGCTGAAAGTAAAAAACACACCATGTTTACTCTAGAAGAACGTATTCAAATGGCAGAACGGGTGATTGCATCAGAAAATATTAGCAATGTTAGAGTTCTTGGCTTCAATAATTTATTAATTAATCTTTGCAGGGAAAATGAGGTTAGTGTTATTCTCAGAGGCTTAAGAGCGGTTTCTGACTTTGAATATGAATTTCAACTTGCAGGTATGAATAAACATCTTGATAACGATGTAGAGACGATTTTCTTACCAACATCAGCAAAGTTTTCCTATTTATCTTCCAGTTTAGTTAAAGAGGTAGCTCTTTTGGGTGGGGATATTAATGAATTAGTTCCTGCTTTAGTGAAGGCTGAATTATTAAAAAAAATAGTTTAAAATGGCCTTAAAAATTTTTTGGAGAAAATTATGGCATTAATGATTACGGATGAATGTATAAATTGTGATGTATGTGAACCAGAATGTCCCAATGAAGCAATTTCTATGGGCGAGGAAATCTATGAAATTGATTGGACCTTATGTACAGAGTGTGTAGGTCACTATGAAGAGTCGCAGTGTGTAGAAGTTTGTCCGGTAGATTGTATACCATTAGATCCTGATCATGTAGAAGACCAGGATACTCTGATGAAAAAATATGAAGCATTAACTGCTTAACCAGATGATTTAAATCTATTCTGGTTAATCATTTTGCTGCAATCATCATTAAATTACTCTAAATAATTTGTGTCATAGTAGTTTGATGAGAATTTGCTATACTAATTTATTAGATACAATCTAAAAAACGTGAATCTACGGCAGTTAAGTTATACACTATTATCTATAATTAAACTATAAATGATAAAAATATTATGCTTAAATTTCAGCAAGCACCAAAAGAATATAATAGTGTCTTTCTAGATGATACGGATAAGGCACTGCCAGAAGTGCTTAATCCTCATACCCGTTATATGTTTATGAGTACCATTGCGACAGGTGGTAAATCACTTATAAAAGCTTGCAAAGATAGGCATTTAAATCGCATAGTCGCTTATAAGACATTACGCAAAGAATTTCTCAATGATGAAATAGAAAACAAGCGCTTTTTGCGAGAAGCACGTGTTTCGGCTATGTTACAACACCCTAGCACAATTCCTATCTATGAAATTGGTCGTGATAATCAGGGTCACTATTACTTCACAATGAAATTAGTGCATGGATATACTTTAAGAGAGATTATGGATTATCGGGAAAGATACGATTTATTTCAGCTTATTGATGTTATTATTCAAATTTCTCAAGCGCTTGCTGCAGCTCATAATAGTGGCGTTGCCCACCGAGATATTAAGCCTGAAAATATTTTAGTTGGTTCATTTAGTGAAGTATTATTATTGGACTGGGGACTTGCAAAGGTTTGGAGTAAAGACGGAAGTGTACTAAGTGATGACGGCCATCAAAGTAAACTTGTTGAGAATTTAGATAAATCGATGACAGGATTTGGAAAATTACAGGGCACTATTTGTTACATGTCTCCAGAGCAAATTCGTCGAGATCAGGATATTAGTTTTAGTTCTGATATTTATAGTTTGGGAGCCGTTTTATACGAACTATTAGCGGGTGTGCCACCATTTAATAGTGAGAAGGTCTATGAGCTGCTGGCTATGATTGAAAATGATGCTCCTGAACTGCCATCGAAGATTACAAAACTTCATGTACCAAAAGTACTAGAAAAATTATGCCTGAAATGTTTACAGAAAGATCCACAGCTAAGGCCTTCTATTAAAGAAGTCATACAAACCTTACAGCAGGATTGGATATAAAATAATAATGAGCAGAATTGGCAATAAAATATAAATGAAATAGTATCGATATTTTATTTTTAGAAAGTAAATTTTATTTTGGGATATTATAAAATAAAAAACCGGGAATCAAGCCCGGTTTTTTATTAACCTAAATTACTCAGTTAAATCGTAACAAAATTCTTAATATTTTGATTTACAGTAGGTTCACCTGAGTTATTTAGGGTTAATGCTTTAAGCTAATGCCTCTTTTGTAATTCTACAAATAACAGCAGCAACCTTATATGGATCAGCATTTGAAGAAGGGCGACGATCTTCTAAACGTCCTTTCCATCCATCTTCAACGGTACCAATTGGAATACGAATTGAAGCACCACGATCAGAAACACCATAGCTATATTGATCAATAGATTGTGTTTCATGTTTACCTGTTAAGCGTAGTTCATTGTGAGCACCATAAACAGAGATACAAGCAGGTATATTAGGTGGCTTACCAAATTCTTCACAGATTTTAGTGAACACACTTTCATCACCCAAATCACGCATTGCACCATTAGAGAAGTTAGCATGCATACCTGAGCCATTCCAGTCTGTATCACCTAGCGGTTTTGGATGCCAATCAACGGCTAAATCATATTCTTCAGCAATACGTTCTAATAAGTAACGACCTAACCATATTTCATCACCTGCTCTTGTTGCACTCTTTGCAAAAACCTGGAATTCCCATTGACCTGCAGCAACTTCTGCGTTAATACCTTCAACATTTAGACCGGCTTCAAGACACATATCTAAGTGAGTTTCGATTAAGTCACGGCAATAAGCATTGCGGGCACCAACAGAACAATAATAAGGGCCTTGAGGTGGTGGATAACCACCTGCTGGGAATCCTGGTGGAAGGTTGGTTCTAGGATCCCATAAGAAGTATTCTTGCTCAAAACCAAACCAGAAATCATCATCATCATCCTCAATGGTTGCTCGGCCATTTGATGGATGAGCTGTTCCGTCAGCATTTAATACTTCGGTCATGACTAAGTAGGCATTTTTACGACCTGGATCGGGAATAATGGCAACTGGCTTTAATAAACAATCAGAAGCACCACCTTCGGCCTGTTCAGTAGAGCTACCATCAAAAGACCACATAGGACATTCTTCTAGTGTTCCACCAAAATCAGAACGGACCATTGTTTTGCTACGAAGACTTTGGGTTGGCTGATAACCATCAAGCCAAATGTATTCCAACTTGCTTTTCATATTTTCATATCTCCAAAGATATTATAGTTACGACCATCTAGGTCTAGGATAATGCTAAAATTCTTAATAAGAGCAGATTATATGCCAAAAGAAGAAATTAAATTTATATTTAAATATATCAATCAGTTATATTGTAGGTGTTGGCCAATGTAAATTTAGTAACTATCTGTGTTTGCATTAAATTGGTGCATCTTAAATAATGTATGCACCAAAATAGCATGTTTAAATTTAAAAGAAAATAGTCCTATATGAAATATTGAACATCATTAAAATGATTTGTTTTGCTTGATCTACCATATAATCAAAATAGCATTATATAATATATTATGCCCTTTTTTATAGCTAGGGGAGTATTTAAATAAAATATTAAGGGATTAATTGAGACTTATTTTTCTAGGTATAAGTTTGTAAATAATTTTTAAGCTTAAAACAAAAAAACCAGTTATATGATCAATATAACTGGCTTCTTATTCTGTATCAGATATCTATTAAGATACTGGAGAGTGATACAGTTGAGGTTATTCTACTAACGGTACTTCCGTCCTTTAACACTTATTTCATTGGAGAGATGAAATTCGTTAACATAGTATATACATTTATTATGCCAACAAATACATCGATTTATTTATACAATAAAAACAACAAGATACATTTTTTTAGTGTAATGCTAATATTAGGAAAGCGAGTTTATATTTCACGTTGAACGATATTTCGCATCGAAAAATCGTTCATCAAACTATTTTCGCCAAAATGCAGGTGAGAATAATACTAATAATGTAAATATTTCAAGTCGACCTAATAACATAGCAAAGGCTAAAATGTATTTTGCTACATCATTTATTCCAGCGTAATTTGCACCTACCTCTCCAAGTCCGGGGCCTAAATTATTCATACAGGCGGATAGTGCAGAAAAAGCAGTTTCCTGATCAAGTCCGGTGGCTAATAATGCCAAAAGCATGAAGGTAAAACTAGCGACATATAAAGCGAAAAACCCCCAAATACCACTGCTAACACGATGAGGAAGAACTTTATTGCCAAGTTTAACGACCATTTGAGCATTAGGGTGAATTTGTCTATGAATTTCTCGTAAACCTTGTTTTACCAATAAAATGAATCGAATAACTTTCATGCCGCCACCAGTTGAGCCTGAGCAACCACCAACAAAGCTTACAAATAGGAGCAGTACAGGTAAAAAGCCTGGCCAGTCATAATAAGCAGCAGTCGTAAAACCTGTTGTTGTACCAATGGAAATTGTTTGAAAAATTCCATAATGAATAGCTTCTCCCCAGCTTGCATAAGTCTGAGTAAGGTATAAATAGACAACGGTAATTGTCCCGGTAACCGTTAATATCCAGAGATAAAATTTTAGTTCGACATCAGATTTATAAGGCTTTAGGTTCATGCTTCGTAATGCAGAAAAATGAAGAGCAAAGTTAATACCGGAGATAAGCATAAAGATACTGGCAATTGTTTCTATTGCGGTACTGTGAAAATAACCTAATGAAGCGTCATGAGTAGAAAAACCACCAATAGCAACGGTTGAAAAACTATGACCGATTGCATCGAAAATATTCATTCCAGCTACCCAATAAGCGAGAGCACAGACTATTGTTAATCCTACGTATATATACCAAAGTGCTTTCGCTGTTTCAGTAATTCTAGGTGTTAATTTATTATCTTTAATCGGGCCTGGCGTTTCTGCTCGATATAATTGCATGCCACCAATACCTAGCATGGGTAGGATTGCAACTGCTAAAACAATAATACCCATACCACCAAGCCATTGTAACTGCTGACGGTAATATAAAATAGACTTAGGTAGTTCTTCAAGGTTGGTAAATATCGTTGCACCAGTTGTTGTTAAACCTGAAAGAGATTCAAATAGCGCATCACTGAATGCTAAATTAAAGTTACCCCAATATAGAGGAAACATACCAACGATACCAAGGCCTAACCAAAATAATACAACGACAATAAAACCATCTCTTAGTTTTAATTCACTTTTCTTGTTTTTTACTGGTAGCCATAACAAGAGCCCACTAATTAAAGTTACTACGAAAGTTTCAGCAAATGGAAGTAAATGACCATCAGCATAGATTAGTGAAACAAATATCGGTGGTATAACCGTTGTGCTGAACATCATTAGCAAAATGCCTACAATGCGTTGAATTAACAGAGGTTGCATAGTTTTATTATGTTAGATAAAGGTAAAATCGACCTGAAATAATTTCTCGACCTCTCTAATTTTGGTTTTATCAACCAAAAACAAGATGACATGATCCTCACTTTGGATAATAGTATCATGGTGAGTAATTATTACTTCTCCTTCACGCACAAGAGCCGGTATGGTTGTACCTGCAGGTAGATCAATTTCTGTAATTTTTCTGTCAACCACCTTAGAGGTATTTCTATCTCCGTGTGCAATTGCTTCGATTGCTTCGGCTGCACCTTTTCTTAAGGAGTGTACCATGACTACATCGCCCTGCCTGACGTGTGCAAGCAGACTACCAATAGTTGCTTGTTGAGGTGAAATAGCGATATCAATATCACCACTTTCAACTAGGTCTACATAAGCAGTGCGGTTGATTAAAGCCATGACTTTATAGGCTCCAAGTCTTTTAGCTAATAAAGCAGACATGATATTGGCCTCATCATCATTGGTTAAGGCGCAAAACACATCAATACTATCAATATTTTCTTCATTTAACAGGTTTTCATCGGAGGCATCACCAAATAAGACAATCGACCTTTGTAAATCTTCCGCAAGGTTAAAGGTGCGTTCATTATTAGATTCTATTACTTTGACCTGGTATTCATGTTCTAATGCTAATGCTAAGCTTTTACCAATATTTCCTCCGCCGGCAATCATAATTCTTTTATTGGGTTTATCTCTTTTTCTTAATTCAGAAATAACCTTAAATGTGTTTATTTTATCAACAATAAAGAATACTTCGTCATGTTCTTCAACAATTGTGTCGCTTTTTGGTACGATTGACCGACCACGACGATAAATAGCGGCAACACGAGTATCTACCTTGGGCATGTGTTCACGAATTGTTTTCAATTCCTGGCCCATAAGTGGCCCACCTTTCATGACTTTGACAGCAACCAACTGAACTTTGCCAGAAGCAAAGTCCATGACTTGTAGTGTGCCAGGATAGTCGATAAGGCGTTTGATATAGTCTGTGACCAGTTTTTCTGGACTAATTAATACATCAACGGCTAAAGCATTGGTATTAAAAATTTGTTCGCCTTTACTTAAATAGCTGGTTGAGCGAACTCGAGCTATTTTGGTTGGTGTGTGAAATAACGCATAAGATAGCTGGCAGGCAACCATATTGATTTCATCGCTATTGGTAACAGCAATAAGCATATCTGCATCAGCTGCACCAGCTTGTTCAAGGATATGAGGGTATGAAGCTTTGCCACAGACGGTATGTATGTCCAGGCGGTCTCTTAGTAGTTCAAGTTTTTTGGCACTCTTATCAACAATAGCAATATCATTATTTTCGCCTAGTAGATTTTCAGCCAGTGTTGAACCAACCTGGCCGGCACCAAGAATAATAATTTTCATCAATTACTTCTCTGTAGAAATTAGGGTAAGCACAAATTAATCCTGTTTTTTCTTATGAGAAAAAACTTTTACATCGATACCTAAAGAACGTATTTTACGGTATAAATGTGTTCGCTCAACATCAGCAAATTTAGCAACTTTACCAACACTACCGTTTTCCTGGTTCAATCGATACTCAAGATAGGCTTTTTCAAATTGTTCTCGAGCTTCTTTTAAGCTTAATTCAAATAGCGGGTTGTGCTGAAAATTAATATTGCTTTCTTCTTCTTTATAGTGATATTTACTTAAGGCGATTTCGACTTCTTCTATATCGATTATTTCTTCATGACCATCGATCAATAAGCGTTGTACCAAATTTTGCAGCTCAAACAAGTTTCCAGGCCATTCATAGTTTCTAAGCCTGTTAATTGCACCAATACTGAAATGTCGATAAGTAAATTTATTTATCTGTACATAGCGTTCAAGGTAGTAATTTAACAGCTCTGGTATATCTTCCCGATGAGATAATAATGAGGGAACATTTATTTTACCTAAACTTAGCTGCTGATAGAGATCCTGGCGAAACTGTTGTTGAGTGACCAGGTTTTTTAAATCAAATTCAGTCGATGCGATGATGCGTGTATTAACCTTTACCGGTGCTGTGCCATCAACACGATAAATTTCATGTGTTTCAATTAGCCTTTCAATTCTTCCCTGGATAAATGGATCTAGTAAAGCAATATCATTAATAAATAAAATACCATTATTAGCCTGTTCAATTAATCCATATTTAATCTTGCCATCTTTTTCACTACCAAAAAGTTCTTTTGTGAGCATATCGTCATCAATACTCATCATGCTAATATCAATAAAAGGCCCATTTTTTCGGTTGCTTGATTGGTGTATTAAACGAGCGATATTACTTTTTCCAGTGCCTCTTTGTCCATTGACTAGAACATGGTTTTCATAATGAGCAGTTGCTTCTATTTGTTCTCTTAACTCCAGAATATGAGTGCTTTTACCTATGAGTTCTTCAACTTCGGGTAGCTGTTGTTTTAGTCCCTGATTTTCTTTTCCAAGTTTGAAAGTATCAAGTGCATGTTCAACAGTTAGCAGAAGTTTGGCTAGAGATAAAGGCTTCTCCAGGAAATCATAGGCACCCAAACGTGTAGATTCAACAGCAGTGTCAATAGTTGCATGACCAGACATCATAATTACCGGGAAACACAGCTTATGATTTTGTTCATCTTCCGTGAGTTTCTTGAGTAAGGTGATACCATCAATATCAGGCATCCAAATATCTAATAGCATCACATCCGGCCTGCGAAGCTGTAATTTCTTTAATGCAGTTTCGCCATCCTCAGCAACAGTTACCTGATAGCCTTCATCTTCAAGTATTTCTTTTACCAGCTCTCTAATGTCTGGTTCATCATCAACGACTAAGATATAGTCAGATGGCATAACAAATTCTCCAAACTAGAAATTTTATCAAAAGCATATTTAGCTCTAATTTAATCTGGGTTTTTTACTAAAGGCAAACTCAAGATAAACCTTGAACCTGTGATCATATCATTTTTGTAAATATTTTCAGCATTAATTTGCCCACCATGTTCTTCAATGATTTTTCTGACAATAGCTAAGCCTAAACCACTACCTTTACTTTTCTCAGTTACATAGGGTTCAAAAATATTTGCGATGATGTTTTCTTTAATTCCTTCTCCATTATCTTCAAGCATAATACGTAAAAACTGACTATTCTGATCTGGTAAAATAGTGATTAGTATTTGTTTGTTGTCATCATTTTCCATTGCCTCAATGGAATTTTTAATGAGGTTATGTAGTACCTGGCGGATTTTTCCTGCATCGGCATGTACATGTTGGTCATGAATTTTAAATTGTGTAGTAATTTCTAACGCTTTCATATTGTTGTACATTTCTACTACTTCTAAAATAAGGCTATCAATTTGTATCGGTAGAATTGATAAAGAAGGAAGTCTGGCGTATTCTGAGAAAGATTTAACCAGGCTTTTCATATTATCAACCTGGTTAATGATTGTACCCGTTAATCGTTGTAGAGTTTCTTTATCCTGTGCTTCCATTTGACGAGAAAATTTTAAATTAATTCTTTCAGCTGAAAGTTGTATCGGTGTTAAAGGGTTCTTAATTTCATGGGCTAACCTTCTTGCAACTTCGCCCCAGGCAGCATCTTTTTGTGCTTTTAATAAGGTTGTAACATCTTCAAGCACGATAACACAGCCTTTGTCAGGTAATAAATTTCCACGAATAACTAAAATTCGATTATTTAGATCTTTGTCCAAGGTAACTTCTTCCTGCCAGCGTTCCTGGTTAGTATCTAAAAATACAATAATTTTATCAATAAGTGGCTGCAAAAATTCATTCTTAAGACTGATATCTTTAATGTGAAAACCTAAATAGTCAGTTTTATTAATATTGAGGATTTGTTCCGCCTCATCATTAATGGTTTGAATCTTCATGTCTTTATCAATACTTAAAACACCAGAAGTTAAGTTAGAAAGAATCGCTTCCAGATAGGCGCGCTGAGATTCGGAATAGATATGACTTTCTTCTAATTGTTTATGAGTCTTAGCTAAAGTTCTGGTCATTTGATTAAAAGATTCAACCAGTTGTCCCAAGTCACCTGTGTCTAATAAGGGAATGGGTTGATGGTAATTACCCTCTGCAACCGCTCTTGTTCCAGCAGATAGATCTTTAATCGGTGATGCGAGGCGTTTTGCAAAAACAAAAGCTGCCCAAATGGTACTGAATAAGCCTAAAAATAAAACTAATGATAAGGTAAGAATAAAGCTATCTTTAAGTGGTGTTCTTAAATAGACTAACTCACTATATTCGGTATAGGCCTGCTGTACTGAAGCAGCCATTTTTCTTTGTCGATCATTTAATGGGAAAAAGGCTTGTAATACTAAAAATTTACTTCGAGGGTTTAAGTTTATCCTAACAAGAACCCGGATATTTTTTGAACCTTCTTTGTCAAGATCAACATGCACATGATCATGACCTTGCTGTAAAGGTAATAATAATTCCATCCCTGGTTTATTGGGCACAATATCTCCACCCACATCTGAGGTTGTTGCTATCAACTTTCCTTTATCAGATAACAGAGTAACTTCTTCAGCACCACTTTTCTCGCGGATCTCGCTTAAGGTAAGTACCGTCATCACAGAAGAATTTAACTCAATTTCCTGAACCAATCGCTTAACTTGTCTTAGGTGGAATTTCTTTTTATCTGAAACAATGCTTTTACTTAAATTCATTGCATCTTCCAGTGCAGTTTCAACAGTCGCGTCAAACCAGCCATCGATACTTCTTTGAATAAATTGCAGTGAAAAACTATATAAAATAGTTGTAGGTAATATGACCAGAATGACAAAAGTAATCACCATTCTGAGAGTGAGTTTTGAACCTGCAACCTGATTTTTATAATCACTATATAAACGATATGATTGCTTGGTAATGAGCGCAAAAAGCAAAATCAAAGTAATGATATTGATCGTTAATAAAGAATAATAAATTTTTCCAAATAGCTTTGAATCTACGGTGGCGCTACTAATTAATTGCAGAGATAAAAAAAGAAAAAAAAGTAATATAAGAACAATTAATGGACTATTGATAAATCCCTTAAAAATTTTAATAAAGAAATGTAAGTGAGTATTCATCTTAAAATAACATTAGGGGCTGGTCTTAATTTAGTTGCCATTGATACCACTGACTATCCAATTGCCACTCGGGTGATAAAGAAGCGACGGGCCTTAACACTTCTGGTAATTGCCAGATATCCATATAAACTCTTAATTTTATTTCATGATGTTTATCTGTTTTTAGTTTATTATGGCTGATTAAATGTGCTTGATGGATGTTACCCAATAGCTCTAATGCAGATTGTTGGGTGTTAAATGTAAAGGTGTGCTCCGATGAAAGATTTTTAATTTCATAAATATTAGTCAAAGCATGATAGCGTAACTCAAATTGTTGTAAAGAGTTTTTAATAATATCATTCCACCACTGATTTTTCTCAATAACAAGCAACTCTATCACGATAATTAAGGGAACACCATTGGTTAGAGCCTCTTGTACAACTTCCGGAAATTCCATGTTGAGTTTGGCATTAACATAGTAATTATTTTTTTCTAATTGACTTGAAGCATATTCAATTTTAAAGAATTTTTCCTTAGTGTCATACTGACTACTTTGAATCCACTTGGGCAGGAAATACAAAACTAATACCAGACAAAGCACTATAAAGAGATAAATTAATACCGTTCTAACTCTTATACAAAACTGACAAGATTTTAATTTTTTAGAAATTAAAGGCATGTATTTATTTAGATTTCTTTAGTTTAGCATAGTAGAAACCATCCATATTATCTTCTCCGGGTAATATTTGCCAGCCATGATTTTGTGCATGACCAGAAGCTAACTGAATAAGGACTTCTTGAGCATCTGTTTGCTGCTGAAGAAATTTTTCAATCTGTTGATCATTCTCCTCCCTGAGTATCGAGCAGGTTGCATAGAGTAAAACTCCCCCCGGTTTTAGACAGTTCCAGATTGTTAAAAGGAATTTTTGTTGATTTTCAACTAATAAATTAATTTCTTGTTCTGTTCGTGTAAGTTTAATATCGGGGTTTCTTCTGATAACACCGGTTGCTGAACAGGGAACATCTAATAAAATTTTGTCATATAAAGTACCATCCCACCATGTTTCTAAGTCTAAGGCATCAGAACATTTAGTATCGGCTGAAAATTTAAGTCGATTTAATGTTTGTTTGACTCGCTCAAGGCGTAACTTTTTATTGTCTAATGCAAGTAATTTTTGAGGTTGGCACAACTCAAGTAAATGCCCTGTTTTACCTCCAGGTGCTGAGCAGACATCTAATAATGTTTCCCCATCTCTAGGCTCTAACAAATAAGCAGCTTGTTGAGGGGCGATGTCCTGTACTGAAACATCACCCTGTGTGAATCCAGGCAGTTCTAAAACATCAATTGGTTCATTGAGTGTAATGGCCCATGGGTAACTGCTATCATGGTGATAGTCAATATTAGCTTGGCTTAATTGTTCTAAATATTCTTGAGAGCTATTAAATCTTGATTGGTTAATACGAAGTGACATAGGTGGATGTTGATTATTGGCCTCTAAAATTTTTATGCAATTTATTGAAGAAGACCAATCTTTATTAATACGATCATAAAGCCAGTAAGGGTGAGAATATTGGTTTAATAGTTGTTTATCAATTTTTTCTGTTATGCTTTCTCTTTCTCGGGTATATCTTCTTAATATGCCATTAACCAGACCTTTGGCCCAACTCTTATTGACAGAATTTAAAGCATCAACTGTTTCTTTAACAATGGCATATTCGGGCTTGTCAGAGTATTCCAATTGATATATTCCGATAATCAACAGATAATAAACAACACGATCTTTTTTACGAATGGATTTTGATAAACAGAAATCGAGAATAGCCTCTAGACGAAAAAACCACCTGCATGAACCGTAACAGAGCGATTGTAAAAATGCTGTTTGTGGGTTATTTTGCTGTTTTAGAATGTTAATTTTTTCAGGTAGTAATGTATGTAAGGTTTGTTGTTCAGCATGAATTTGTTGAATAATTTCAGCGGCAATTGCTCTAATATTCGTTGCTGTTTTTTTTGACATTGTTTGGGTATGAATCAGATTAGAAAAACATTAAAGAGAAAGAAGTTTATGGTGAAGAAAAAGCTTGTTTTAATAAGGAACGAGAGTTAACAAAGTCTCTTGCAGAGATTCTTTTTTTCCCAGGCATTTGTAATTCGGTTATACATAACTGACCGTCGCCACATTGAACAACAATTCCTTTTTTATTTTCCTGTATTACTTCGCCAACGGTACTACCGCAATCAATTAACTTATCTTGATTGACATGCGCGCACCAGATACGAATATTTTTATTACCTAACACTGTGTAGGCAACTGGCCAGCTATTAAATCCATTGATCTGATTTTTAATATTAATGGCATTATCTGACCAATCAATTTGTGCTTCTTGCTTAGTCAGTTTCTTTGCATAGATAGCTAAGTCAGAATTCTGTTTTATTTTTTGTTGATACAGAGAGTGATAATTTTCGAGAGTTTTAACAATTGCCTCTCCACCGATCATGGCTAATTTATCATGTAAACTGGCACCAGTTTCTGTTTCTTCTAACTCACACTCATGAGTGAATAGCATATCGCCGGTATCCAAGCCTTCATCCATTTGCATAATGGTGATACCACTTACTTTATCGCCAGCTAAAATAGCACGTTGTATCGGAGCTGCACCCCGCCAACGCGGCAATAGAGAGGCATGAATGTTAAGACAACCGTATTTAGGTGCTTCAAGTATAACTTTAGGCAATATAATACCATAGGCTACAACAATCATCATATCGGCATTTAGATCCGTAACAAGTTTCTGCTCTTCAATGGATTTAAAATTCTGAGGCTGAAAAACAGCGATATTATTTTCCAATGCCACTTGTTTAACGGGACTAAAACTCAGTTGTTGTCCACGTCCAGAAGGACGGTCAGGTTGAGTAAAAGCGGCTATGATATTATGTTCTGTTGCTAATAAGGCTTTTAATGCGATAACAGAAAAATCAGGAGTGCCTGCAAAAATAATATTCAAAATATGATCCTGAAGTTATGAATGATTTACTTTTTTGCTAACTTCTTGCGAATTCTATCCCTTTTTAATTTGGATAAATAATCAACAAAAAGTTTACCTTGAAGATGATCAAGTTCATGCTGGATACATATAGCTAATAAACCTTCTGTTTCAAGTTCATGAGTCTCGCCATCCAAATCCTGATAACGACACTTTACCCACTCAGATCTTTCAACCATCGCTTGTTGGCCTGGAACTGAAAGACAACCTTCGCTTCCTTCTGCCTGGCCACGTTTTTCAATAATCTCAGGATTGATGAAAATCATCGGTTGATTTCTATCTTCAGATAAATCCATGACGACGACTCTTTCATGAATATTTACCTGAGTTGCAGCCAAACCAATTCCTTCAGCTGCATACATCGTTTCAAGCATATCTGTCGTTAAGGTTTTATAATCAGAATTAATCGTTTTGACAGTTTTTGCATTGGTTCGTAAACGAGGATCTGGAAAAGATAATATATTGAGTATAGTCATGGTATTATTCTAACATATACCCATAATCTTTGAAAATGCAGGCTTCGTTACTTTTTGTTATTGCTTCAATCACATAGTTTGTCTATGCTCAATCAGCAATAACAAAAAAAGCCTCGCTGCATTTCCAAATATTACGGGTATAGGTAACTTAATAGGAATAAATACATGAAAATATGGGTAGATGCTGATGCCTGTCCAGTAGTAATAAAAGAGATATTATTTAAAGCGGCGCAAAGAACAGGGACTTACTTAACCTTTGTGGCTAATCAGCAGATTTATGTACCGGCAAGCCCATTTATAACATCAATCCGTGTTGCTAGTGGATTTGATGTGGCTGATGACGAAATTGTCAAACGAATTACCAAAGGCGATTTATTAATAACCAGTGACTTGCCATTAGCCGCAGAAGTAATGAAAAAAGGCGCTACAGCGCTAAGTCCTCGTGGAGAGTTATATTCGGATGATAATATTCGCGCAAGACTTAATATGCGCGATTTTATGGATTCTCTAAGAGGCAGTGGTATTCATACAGGAGGACCGCCACCATTAGGACAAAGTGAGCGCCAGGCCTTTGCTAATCACCTTGATACCATTCTAACAAAAGATATGAAACAACGTTAATAGCTAGATTTATTGGCCAAACACCTGTTTAAGAATTGAAGTGCTTCGTGCAACAGGATTCTCACGAATTTCTTTTTCTTTACTTGCAATCATTATAAATAAGCCATCAATCGCTTTATTGGTGACATAGCCATCAATATTTTCATCTTCTTCTCCAGGCAGGTATGAATCAACACCGAATTGTTTGGCATAATTCATAACACCACTTTTTTCTACATAGCTTTTTCCAGTCGTTTTATAAAACTGATTGGCTTGATCGTAATAGTATGCAACTTTATTTTGTTTCATTGTTTTTTGAATAATAGGCGTGATTAATTCTGTCAATTGTTTGCCAGTCTTATTTCTAAAATAATTGGTTGCAGCTTGATTATCTCCCGCCAGGATTTTTTTTGCATCATCAATTTGCATACTGGTAACAGCACTAACTAATATCTCAATAGTTTCTGGAGCTGCAGTTGTGGCTGCTTTGTTCATGGATAAAATCAAGTCATCTGCAAGCTTGTCACCACCCATTTTACGAATAATTTTTTCAGATTTAGCCAAAGAACCAGGTAAAGGAATTTTGACTAATTTATTTGATAAAAAACCATTTTCTTTACCTAAACTATTAACAGCTGTTTCCACACCTTGTTTTAATGCCTGCTTTAATCCTTTAGTAATCAAGTCTGAATCAAGTTTTGAAATACCAGCTGATTTATCATTAGAAGAGCCGACAGCATCTGCTACAGTCTTATTTTTCATTAAATCTTCAGCTAAATTGCCAAAATTAAATGCAAAAGTGATTTGTGAAAAGAATATAAAAAATGTAAGTAGTATTAATTTAATCATAAATTTTCTCATCAATAATTATTTCTAGGATTTAATTCCTATCCCTTTTTTTAGTAGTAATAGACTTATAAATCCAAGTAGTAAGATAAAGGCAATAATGATTAAAAAACCAGTCATAATTCCCGTATCTGATATTCCCAGTAGACCATAGCGAAATAAATTCACCATATACATAACAGGGTTGAGTGAAGATACTTGTTGCCAAAAAGGTGAAAGCATTTCAATCGAATAAAAGACGCCACCTAAATAAGTTAAAGGTGTTAAAACAAATGTTGGAACGATTGATATATCATCAAAACTATTGGCGAAAATCGCATTAATAAAGCCACCGAGTGAAAATAAAATGGCAGTTAAAATGATTACTATGATAGCAATAACAGGGTTGGCCAATTGGATATCAGTGAACAGCCATGCAACAAAGGCAACAACTGAGCCCACACAAACACCTCTAGCGACACCGCCACTGATATAGCCGGCAATGATGGTGAAGTTAGAAATTGGTGAGATTAATAATTCCTCAATATGACGATGAAACTTTGTACTATAAAAAGATGAAACCACATTAGCATAGGAGTTTGTAATAACCGACATTAGAATAAGCCCGGGAACAATATAGTCCATATACGTAAATTGTTGTACATCACCTATTTGTTCACCAATTAAACGGCCAAAAATAATAAAGTACAAGCTCATCATGACAGCAGGAGGGATAATCGTTTGTAGCCAAATCCTAATAAAGCGAAGAATTTCTTTATAGACTATTGTTTTATATGCCGTTAAATTTGTACGAATATTCATTCTATTTGACTGCTTTAGCATTATCCTGAATTAAATCCAGGAACATTTGTTCAAGACGGTTACTTTTATTTCTAATATTAATTACTTTTATATTGAGTTTTGATAATTCAGTGAAAATGTCGTTAAGACTGGTGTTTTTATCGACCTGGATCTCAAGAGAATGCGGATCGGATAATTGGCATGGTAAATTATTGATAATAGGAGCTTTGTTTAGAGGCTTTTCAAGATCCATTACCAGACAACGTAATTCAACTTCTTTAAGCAATTCGCTCATTGGGCAGTGTTTGATTATTTCTCCATGGTCAATAATAGCAATTTGCTTGCATAACTGCTCAGCTTCTTCCAAATAATGGGTTGTTAATATAATTGTCGTACCTTGCTGATTAAGCTCAGTCAGTAAAGTCCACATTGAGCGTCTAATTTCAATATCTACACCAGCAGTCGGTTCATCCAGGATTAGCAGTTTTGGTTCATGCATTAAGGCACGGGCAATCATTAAACGACGTTTCATGCCGCCTGATAATTCACGTCCCATTTCAAAACGTTTATCCCACAATTGCATTTTCTTTAAAAGTATTTCTGCACGGGGATAAGCAATATTGCGTTGAATACCATAATAGCCAGCCTGATTAACAAGAACTTCAATTAAGGGTTCAAAGACATTGAAATTAAATTCTTGAGGTACTACTCCAAGGTGTTTTTTAGCATCACCAGAATGGGTTTCTGGATTAAATCCAAAAATTTCAATATTACCACCGTTTTTATTAACTAAAGAACAAATAATGCCAATAAATGTTGATTTGCCAGCACCATTTGCACCTAATAAGGCAAAAAACTCACCTTGTTCCAGGTTTAAATCGATGCCTTTTAATGCTTCAAAACCATTGGCATAAGTTTTAGTTAAATTTTTAACAGATAATGCTTTCATAAGGTTATAGTTTTGCAAATACTCGATCGGCTGCCTCTATTGTTGCCTGAATATTTTCATCGGTATGTGCTGCGGAAACAAATCCAGCTTCAAATGCTGAAGGCGCCAGGTAAACTCCTTCATCTAACATAGCATGAAAAAACTGTCTAAATCTGGCCTGATCGCATTTCATCACTTGTTGGTAGCTTGTAATTTTATCTTCGTTGGTAAAAAATAGTCCAAACATACCTCCAGCAGAATTTGCTGTCATGGCAATATTATTTTTTTTCGCAACCGCTAAGATACCATTAATCAGATTGTTTACATTTTCTGCAATTTTTTCATGAACACCAGGTGCGCTAACTAATTGTAATGTTTTCATCCCCGCAGCCATAGATAGAGGATTACCAGACAAAGTACCTGCCTGATAAACGGGTCCTAGTGGTGCAATATGAGACATGATTTCTTTTTTGCCGCCAAAAGCGCCAACGGGTAATCCGCCACCGATAACTTTTCCTAAGGTCGTTAAATCGGGAGTTATCTGATAATAACCCTGTGCTCCGGATTTAGAAACTCTAAAGCCAGTCATTACCTCATCAAAAATGAGTACGCTTTTATATTCATCACATATTTCTCGAAGGCCTTGTAAAAAACCGTCAACTGGTGGAATACAGTTCATATTGCCAGCAACAGGTTCAACGATAATTGCTGCGATTTCATTACCAATTTCTGCAAATGCCTGTTTGACTTGCTCTATATCATTGTAGTTTAGTGTGATGGTTAGTTTGGATAATGCTGCCGGAACACCTGGTGATGATGGTTCTCCCAGTGTCAATGCGCCAGAACCTGCCTTGACAAGTAATGAATCAGAATGGCCATGATAACAGCCTTCAAATTTAACTATTTTATCTCTGCCGGTATAACCTCTTGCCAATCTAAGTGCACTCATGGTTGCTTCTGTACCGGAACTTACCATACGGACCATATCCATTGAAGGAACTAAATCACAAACCAGCTTTGCCATTTCTGTTTCAATCATGGTTGGCGCACCAAACCCCAATCCATCGGTACAAGCATCTTGAACCGCTTTGACTACTTCTGGATGTGCATGTCCCATAATCATTGGCCCCCAAGAGGCGACGTAATCAATGTATTGTTTATCATCAACATCAACTAGATAGGCGCCACTTCCTTTCTTAAAAAAAACGGGATCTCCACCGACTCCTTTAAATGCACGAACAGGAGAATTCACGCCACCAGGAATAACGTGTTGAGCGTCCTGGAATAAATCTTGGGAAATGGTCATAAAACTTCCTTAAAAAAATGGATTTAAAAATAAATTATACCCGTGATATTTGGAAATGCAGCGAGACTTTTTTAAATTTTGATGATTGAGCATAGACAAACTATGTGATTGAGTCAAAATTTAAAAGTAACGAAGCCTGCATTTTCAAAGATTATGGGTATAAAGCATTGCATTATCCTATGCTTTATATTAACTAGTCAATTTGTATATCTTGACTAGTTTCGTTGGTTAATTTAGTATTAGCTAAAATATTAATTTAAGATTAAGAGGATGTTGAAATGTCAGATTCAGAAGGCACATTAATTTTCACTAATGCTGCAGCAACAAAAGTTAAAACATTAATAGAAGATGAAGGTAATGATAACCTAAAACTTCGTGTTTATGTAACTGGAGGTGGTTGTTCGGGATTTCAATATGGCTTCACCTTTGATGAAAATACTCAGGATGGTGATACAGAAGTAGAAAACCAGGGTGTGAAAGTTGTTGTTGATCCAATGTCTATACAATATCTTGAAGGTGCAGAAATCGATTATAAAGAAGGGCTTCAGGGATCACAATTTGTCATTAATAACCCAAATGCAACCACTACTTGTGGCTGTGGATCTTCTTTTTCTACGGAATAAATACTAGCTAATTTCAAGTTGCTATGTCACTTAATAGAAAAAAATTTTCTATTAATAGTCAAGGTGGTTTGTTATAAAATGAAGAAATAAGGCACTATTTGCTTCTATTCATGTGCCTCTGAAGGTGCGACCAACTAGTGAAGTTTGAATAATTTTTTTTACTCGTAAATGCTTTCTAAGCTGCCTGTGCGGCAGTGAACCGCAATAATAACACAAAAAAACAAGTCATAACAAAGGCTTAATTGATTTTGACATAAAAAACCAATGATTTTAAACTCGGTTATAACTTATTGATATTAAATGCTAATTTTTAAAGAGCTAAAATATTACTATTTTGAGTTATTTTTTATACCGACTTCATTATTTAACTTATCTCATTTATTCCGACATAATTTTAATCAACCGTTGATCCAGGCAAGATTTCATAAATTCAATCATTGCTGTTTTATTATTTGACTGGTAGAAGTCAAGCATTAACTGATTAAACTCAAGTTGCCTTTTGGCTGGTAAATTAATTGCAGGATAACCTTTATTTAATAACAATCCATTCATCATAAAGCGTCCCATTCTTTTATTCACATCATAAAAAAACTGGTTTCTGGCAAACAATAAAAACAGGCTTATTGCTTTATCATATATTGATTCGACCGACTCGATTTCAGTAAGCATATTATTAAAACATTCTGGCAGGCTCTTAAAATACGGTGGCATATAATTTGTGCCGGCAATAGTCACATTTCCTGTTCTAAACTGTCCCCACTCTAAAGCTTCTTCTTTAGCAGCAATGGAATGTAGTTGGAAAGTATATTCAGCTGCGACTGAGAAAGTATCTTCTTTAATGCTATTAAAAAGAAACTTCCAGGCATTAGCCTGATTAAGAGCAATTTTCTGATCAGTCAGTTTATGCCCACCAACCGTTATCCCTTGTAATAATGTTTGGATTTCAGGTAGCGTGTAATTAATACCTTCGAGTTGCACAGCATCATAAACATAAACAGCCAGCTCACGTTGTGCAAGCATTAAAACTTTTGCCTGATTAGGGATAATTGAATGGATTGAAGTCATATTAAATAGGTTTACTTTTTCTCTATGGAGATTTGATTTACCCAATTTTCAATCTTTAATTCGGGTACTCTATTAAACTCTTTTATATTATTTGTTACCAGAATCGCTTGTTTACTTATGGCATGTGCAGCAATTAACATATCCATATTTCCGATTAAACTTCCCTTTTGCTTTAAAGTCTTCCTTATTTTGGCATATTTATTAGCGGCACTTTGATTCCAATCTTTTATTTTAATCAAGGATAAGAATTCGATTAATTGTTCCAGTCGTATTTGTTTTATTTTAGCAGGGCTCAGCTCGATACCATATTGTAGTTCTGCATAGACTATTGTTGAAATACTAAGCTCATCTGAATATAGTCGGAACTTATCTAGAGCCTCTTCGGGATGATTTTTTAATATATAAATACAAATATTGGTATCTAACATATACATTAAAAACAGTCTCTTTCCTGAGGTGTTTCATTATCTCTATCAGACAAAAAATCATCACTAAAGACACTTGGCTGATTAAAAAAATCATCCCATGAAGTTTTCTTTTCACTAAGAACCAGGTTATCTCCTAACTTTTGAATATAGACTTCTTTACCCTTAAATCGATACTCTTTAGGAAGGCGAACCGCCTGACTTTGGCCATTTTTAAAGATCTTGGCTATTGTGCTACTCATATATCCTCCAAAAGTATATATTAATAAGTATATACTATAATAAAATCATTTCAACCTTGTAATTAGAACCAGGGAATAGTAGCAGTTTTGCTTAGGCCAAAAGTATCAAAATGACCATTAACCGGTTTATCCTGAAGCTCTCCAAACTGAATATAACGTCGATATTTATGGCCATTTGAATTGCTATCCAGTTCCAGATAAGCATTTTCCAAACTTTGGGAAAACATTTTTGTTTTATATTTTTTAGTTTCTTCTGATGAAATAGTACTGCGTTTTATTAAGCGCCTGAGTTTAGCTTCTGTCATATTGGCTTGTTTTCGTGAGATAGTCCTGTATTTCACCTGTTCAGGAATTTCCTGTATAGCTGAAATGTCACAATAGCCCGATAAGCCGCCAATCCAGTTTGTAGATTGTAATTCTTTCATGCTCTGTTTGCTGGAATGCAGGCGTATTGTGTTTCCTAATAATACTTTATATTTTGGGAAGCTAATACCGATATTGTCTGCATTTAATGTAAATAAAGCCTTATGGAATTTGGTATAGATTTTATTTAATAGTACATTTAAAGCCATTTCAGCGTCAGGCTTTAGCTTGATAT
>JADGAU010000033.1 GCA_015231865.1 Gammaproteobacteria bacterium
GCCCATGGTTTTGGTGCTATAGGAGATAAGGGGAAAGGCTTACCTGAGTTGCAACAAATAGATCATCATCAAATTGATTGTTATATGGCTACCTGTGGTAAAGCGATGGGTGTTGCAGGGGCTTTTATTGCAGGCTCAAATGATATAATTGATGCCTTGATCCAATTTTCACGGACTTATACTTATACTACGTCAATGCCTGCAGCTCAGGCAGTTGCGTTATCAATGAGCGTAAAATTAATTCAGGAAGAAGCCTGGCGTAGAGAGCACTTAAACGACTTAATTACTTATTTTAAACAATGTGCACAGCAATTAGATCTTCAATTAATGCCATCAGACACTGCTATACAGCCAATACTCATTGGAGATAATGAAAAAGCAGTTAACATTGCGAATAGATTATATGATAAAGGCATATTGGTGACTGCAATCAGGCCACCTACAGTACCAATGAATGCCTCGCGAATGCGTATCACCTTGTCAGCAAGTCATTGTAAACAAGATATTGATAGACTTATGGCTTGTTTGTAGTTGAGATTTCATTCACTTATAATCTTATAAAACACTTTATTCAAACAACTGTTCTACCTTACATATATGGTTTATTCAAAGCTAATTCCAAACTGGAAAGAATATTTAGAAGCAAAATACTGGCCAACCTGGATTGGTTTAGGAATCTTAAGATTAATTGCCTTACTCCCTTACCAACTGCAGTTTTGGCTTGGTTTTTTCTTAGGCGAAATTATGTACCATCTTATTTCAAAGCGTCGACACATCGTAGAAGTTAATATTGATATCTGTTTTCCTGAATTGTCAGAGCAAGAAAGGGCTAAAATTGTAAGAGATCATTTTCATTACCTTGGACTGGCAGTGTGTGAGACAGCAATAGCCTGGTGGGCTAGTGAACGAAAGATTCGTTCTTTGGTCACTTTTAAAGGTTTACAGCATATAGAAAAGGCGCTAAGCGATGGAAAAGGGGCGATTATTATGGGCGCTCATTATACAACAATGGAGATTAGTGGCTGTTTTATAACTTTAGATAGAAAATTTGCAGTGAGTTATCGTCCTTTTAATAATCAGTTAATGAATGAAATCACCTATAATGCACGCAAAAGAATATTTGATCGTATTTTTGAAAGAACGGAAATTCGCCAAACTTATCGATATATCAAAGGTAATCATCTAATGTGGATAGCAGCTGATCAGGATATGGGACATAAACAGCATAGTGTTTATGCGCCATTTTTTGGTCATGCTGCTGCAACACAAACAGTTCCTTCCAGAATGGCCAAGGTAACGGAGGCACCAGTGATTCCATATCAGTCTCGCTGTCTTCCTAATGCAAAAGGATATGAATTTGAATTTTTTCCACCACTAGAAAACTTTCCGGGACAGTCATTGGAAGAAGATGCGGCGCTAACAAATAAGGTTTTAGAAGATATTATTCGTATTTCTCCAGAGCAATATTTATGGGTGCACCGGCGTTTTAAAACGCAGCCGGATGGAAAAAATTTATATCAATAAATGACTTATTTCTTTTGAAACTGAAAAAATTCAGTCGTTTTGCCAGAAAAAATCAGGCTTTGAGAATAAGAGGTAAAGGCCAGGGCATTATCCTTAAGAGCATTATATTCTTCAGTACAGAGAGTAACTTCCTTTTTTAAATGATCATGGTGAATGTAGCATTCAACGTTATTATTCGCTAAATTAATTTCTATTATCTTATTATCTTCAATCCAACCTAAAACGCCATTATGATAATAATCAGAAAAGAATTTTTCATTTCTAAATAAGGATTTACCAGTAAAGGCGAGTTGTGAATTTTTATAATTGCCTATAATCAGATCATAGACCGTTGGAGCCACATCTCTTTGAGAAGATATTTGATTATAAAATTTAGCTTCGATTAATTGAGGAGAATAGATAGCAAAAGGTATCGCATAATTTTCAAAATTACCTGAAATACCTTTGCCGCAATGATCTGCCAGTAATACAAATACCGTATTTGGGAAACGCTGCAAAGTTTTATTAACAAAATTTATTAATGCAGTATCTGCAAAGTG
The DNA here is from genome assembly GCA_015231865.1 of Gammaproteobacteria bacterium. GTDB lineage: Bacteria > Pseudomonadota > Gammaproteobacteria > GRL18 > GRL18 > JADGAU01. Next base: position 2,064 of record JADGAU010000033.1, read on the forward strand.
AAAAGCATTCAGCATTTTATTTAGCTGTTGATCATCTGCAAATTTTATTTCTCTAATTTCATCTGGAATAATAGTGTCGTGAGTTGTTGCACCATTAATACCAATAACAAAAGGCTCTTTTATCGTGCTAGTTAGTTTATTTTCAACATAATTATATAAATCGGTATCCTGAACACCCCAGAAATTTTCATTATAGATTCTGTTTTTAATATCTCTTTTACCATAACTTAGATTAAAACCAAGGTTCTGAACAAAGCTACCTGTTCCGCTCGTTTCTTTACTGGTTCCCTGAAAAAAAGCACTTCCATATCCAATATTATTTAACTCATTGATTATTGAATGATATTTAAATGATTCCAGCTGAGTTTTGGCAATGGTTTTTCCAAGTGGGTTTTGAAATGATGCTAGCGTAGAAAAGATCCCTTCGGTAGTTCTATGGCCTCCGGCAAGCATAATATCAGTGCGCATGGCGTTACTGAGAATTTTATTAAAATTAGGTGTTGAATCATGAATAGCGCCATAGGGCTTTAAGTAAGTAGCAGACCAGCTTTCTAAGAATAAAAAAACGACATTTGGTTTCGATTTAATGATCGGATAGTTTTGATTATCATCTTGTGATATCTGAGTCGGATATAAATTTTCCAGCAAACTTTGTGCTTTTTGCTTAGAAACTTCAGGAATAGTCAGTTTATTTAGCTTTTTCCCCTGATTAGTAAGAGTATAAATGACATTATAAGTGGCATTAAGGCTTAAGCTGGATAGCACATTATGACCAATTTGATTTGCTTGCCATGGATTAAGCGGAATACTCTGCGTGAGACCTCGTATAAAAAAAACAGAAACAAAAATAACAACTAACTTATTCAACAAATAGTACCGGTTAAACTTTTCGGCTTTAAAATCTTTTGATAAGTACAGATAAAAAACAAATAAGATAATAGCAGTAATAATCGTTAAATTGGTCAAAAGACTATGCTGAGAATAGGCAGTTAAAAATAAACTCCAGGCATCTTGATAGGCATCAGTGATTTCATATCCAATATGTCTACTTGATTCATAAAAATAGAAAATATCACTGATTTGTAAAAATAAAACAGAAATAATTAAACTTGCAGAAATAAGCCGGTAAAGTAATTTATTGAGGTCGAATAAATTAACAAAAAATGCAATACTGGCAGCAGCAGCTAAATCGAATTTATAACCCCATATGATGGCGTATAAAGCTTGATTAAAAGAGATAGAGGTAAAGTTTGGTTTTAAATACCAATAAAAAATCAATTTTGTAGCGAAAACAATTGTTAACGTTATAAAAAAAATAGTGAAATAGTTTTTATAGGTATTAAAAGACATTGGTAATTTAGGAATTGTACAATGAAAGCTAATTAAGGTTCAGAAGAGCTGATTAGTCAATAAATATATGAACGTCATATTAACATAAATAAAAGAACTAATAATGAATTCTCCAAAACTTGTCTCAGTCGTTGTTGCTATATATCAGGATATTGATGCTTTAGAGCTAATTTTACTGAGCTTGTATAATCAATCATATAGAGATAACTATGAGGTAATCATCGCAGAAGATGGACAATCTGAAAAAGTTAAAAACTTTGTTGATACTCTGTCATATAAAAATTTAATTCATACGAATCAGCAAGATATAGGCTGGCAAAAAAACAAGTCATTGAATAATGCTGTGCGGCATTCATCAGGAGATTTGATTATTTTTCTCGATGGTGATTGTGTTCCTTATAGCAATTTAATTGAAAATTATGTTGCTTTATGTGCAGATAAAACGGTTTTATGTGGCAGAAGAGTTGAACTTGGTGAGAAATTTTCATTTGAGCTAAGATCCAAAAATCGCTCTTTAAAATCTATTGAAAATAACTATATTAAACTTGTTTATAAATTGTTAAAAGATAAGTGCCGGCATTATGAAGAGGGAATTATTTTTAGTCAGTATTTTTACCGGTTAAAGCATAAAAATAAACAGGCACACATTCTTGGGTGTAATTTTGCCATTAATAGAGCAGATCTCTATGCGATTAATGGCTTTAATGAAGAATATATCTGGCCATCAATTGGTGAAGATGTTGATATTGAATACCGCTTAACAAATATTGGATGTAAATTGCTTACAGTCAGAAATCGATGTAATACCTTACATTTGTATCATGAATATAAATATGATGAAGTATCAAATCAAAAATCCAGGGCCGTGTTAAACAGAGTTAAAATGGATAAAGAATTTATTTGTAAAAAGGGCTTGTCCCCGTAATCTTTTGAATTATCATAGGTATATACACTATAAATTCTTCTTTAAAAAAGTAATAATATCAATATGAAGAAAAAAAAAGTTCTGGTTGTTGTGCGTTCATTGAAAATTGGTGGTATGGAAAAAGTTGCCATTAATCTCTGTGATGCATTGGCAGAACTGGGACATGAAGCACATCTACTATCATTCAAAAAGTCTAGTTCAGCTATTGTGCCAAGTAATTCAAATGTTCATCTTCATCAAATTGATATAGACAGAATTAATCGTTTAACAGGAATAGGTTTTCTTTATGATCTGTTGATTCGTATACCGCTTAATTTATTGATAAGAAAATCGGGGTTTATTTGGCGTGGTTACTATACGGCACCAATATTTAGGTGGTATCTCCGAGTTTTGGAAAATCGTTATGGCAAGTTTGACAAGATTATTGTCCGTGGCCAGGGGACATTTGAAAATCTTTGGCGTATTCATGATCAGAGGGTGATAATTTGTCTTGAAAATGTGATTAATCTGAACCCGGAAACCTGGAAGGGACGTTTTTTTGCAAGCGCTCTCTATCATGGCAAAAATATTGTTTGTGTTTCTAATGGAGTACAAGACAATTTTATCTCCTTTGCAAAAAAAGTGGGGATCACTGCCGCAAAACTAAATGTCATCTCTAATCCTATGCCGATAGAACAAATTAGAACATTGGCACAGGAAGGTGAGCAAAATATACCCGTTGAGCCATACATTATTAATGTCGCCCGATTAGTGCCACAAAAAAATCATCGACTTCTTCTGAAGGCCTATGCTCAATCCGGCATAAGCGAACAACTTGTTATTGTCGGTAGTGGTCCGCTAAAATCAGAATTGGAATGCTTTGCTAAAGAGTTAGGTATTGAACAACGAGTTACTTTTACTGGAGAACTGCTCAATCCATACCCGTGGATGAAGCATGCCCGATTGTTTGTTCTTAGTTCGAAAATCGAAGGTTTGGGGATTGTGCTGATTGAATCACTAGCCTGTGGAACCGCGGTTGTATCTGTTGATTGTCCTGGTGGAATACGTGATGTGTTAGTGGATGAACAAAAAGAATTTATTTCGGAAATGACAGAGCAAGCATTGGCGAAAATGATACAAAAAGGCGTCTCAAGGTCATTACCAATACAAGAAAAATGGTTAACTAAATTCGAAGCTAAAAGCATAGCTTCAGCGTTTATTATATAGCCCTAAGCCCAATAAAAAATTTGGGCTACCATCAAAAACTAACATAAAAAGGTAGAGCAAATTTTTTATGTTAGTTAGAAGTGCCTATAGCGTAAAAAAATTTTACGCTCGAAATAATAAGTAACAAAATAGAGAGTTTAAAAATTTGTTACTTAAGAGTGTCGTTTATATTTGTGTGGAATTAATATGCCCAAGCTTTTAAAATTTATTTTGATAATTGTTGTTGTCATGACAGTAGTCTTTAATCTTTTACGAATTGCATTTTTTTATAGTTTTAGTGATGCAAACTCACCGATGTCTGGTGCTGATTTACTACAGTCATTTTGGTTAGGATTTAGATTTGATTTGCGTTTAGCCATTATAATGATTTTGCCATTATTTTTTATTGGTTGGATTAAACGCTTAAGTCCATTTTATACGAAGTTTTTTAAAGGCTTCTGGTTAACTTATTTAGTAATCATCTTTTTCCTGGCTGAACTGGTATACATTATAGATTTCGGGCATTATTCCTATCTTAGTTCAAGAGTTAATTTTACCGTATTTAGATTCTTTGAGGATGCGACACTTTCTGCTCAGATGGTTTGGGAAAGTTATCCTGTTATCTGGATTGTTTTTGGATCTTTAATTAGTATATCTATATTTGCCTTGATAGTTATAAAGGCATATCGATATGTTGACTCGTTTCAGGCAATAAAATTTAGTCGATGGAAGCAGGCAGTTATTGGTTTTGTTTCATTCTGGATTGTATTGTTTGGTATGCATAGCAAGTTTTCTCAATATCCGTTACGCTGGTCAGAAGCAACATTTAGTCAGCATCCCTTTGCGGCTCAATTAACGTATAACCCCATTCACTATATTTTCGATACCTGGAAAAATGGCCGTATAACCTTTAGTGAAGAGAAGACTAGAAAGTATTATCCTCTTATATCAGATTATTTAGATGTAGATAATAAAGATGCTGAAAAGCTCAACTATATTAGAAAAATAAAAAGTTTAAAAAATCAGGACAAAAAGCCCAATATTGTTCTCATTATTGTCGAGTCTTATGCATCATATAAAACGTCTTTATCCGGAAATCCGCTAGACCCAACGCCATTTACTGCTGCTCTGGCTGACAAAGGCTATTATTTTAAAAATTTTTTCACACCATCTACCGGTACAGCCCGTTCTATTTTTACCACAATAACCAGTATGCCGGATGTTGAGTTAAAAGGAACATCAAGCCGAAACCCATTGATCGTCGATCAGCATTCAATTATGAATGAGTTTGAAGGCTATGAGAAATATTATTTTATTGGTGGTTCAGCTTCATGGGGTAATATTAGAGGGATATTAACTAAGAATATTGATAATTTGCACCTACATGAAGAAGATTCTTATAGTTCGCCTAGAAATGATGTATGGGGAATATCAGATTATGATCTGTTTAAGGAAGCAAATTTAGTTTTGGAAAAAGAAAGCAAACCCTTTATTGCCATTATCCAAACTTCCGGAAATCACAGGCCCTACACCATACCCGAAAATATTACAGATTTTGAGTTGAAGCATCCAGGTGATGCTGAAGCAAAGAAGCATGGATTTGATAATGAAGGGGAGTTTAATGCTTATCGTTTGATGGATCATTCTATCCAATATTATGTAAACCTGGCGAAAAATTCTGCTTATGATCAAAATACTCTTTTTGCTTTATGGGGTGATCATGGCCTAAATGGCTATGCTGGAAAGCATTCTCTCAAAGCAGATAGTTATTCTGAACTGAACATCGGTTCACATCGGGTTCCTTTTGTTATATGGTCTCCGGGCTTGATTAATGAAACAAAACAGTTAGATGCGGTTGTTTCAGAAGTGGATGTGCTAGCTACCATGGCTGCATTAGCAGGGCAGGATTATACAGCATCGGCAATGGGACGAGATATGTTTGACAGTCGTTATGATAAGTCTCGTTTTGCATTTACTATATTGCATACAAACCCACCACAAATTGGAATGATAAGTAAAGACCATTATTTTAAAATGTTAAGTAATGGAACTAATATGACATTTCATGATATTCACTCAAACAAACCACTTGAAGATATCAAGAAGCAATTTCCAGAACAAGTGTCTTTATTTCGAGATTTAACATTGGGATATTATGAAACAGTCCAATATATGCTATATCATAATAAGCGGGATGCAGTAATTCCAAATAACACAGGTATAGATAAGGACTAAGACTATGTTAGATATAATAAAGAAAAGAAAAGGGCTTGCTTTATTTAGTTTATTTTTAATTATATCTGTATCTTCTTATGTCTGGTGGGTTCATTTTAATTATCGCTTTGCAGCCATTACCGATGGCAAAGTCTTTAAATCAGGTGCTATGCCTCCACAACAAGCGGCAGAATATGCAAAAAAATATAATATTAAAACCATTATAGATTTGCGTGAACCTAAATTGCATGATGAATTAAACCCGGGGACTCAGGATGAAATTGATGCTGAACATAATGCAATTGCAAAGATTGAAGGGATTGATCATATAAATATTGCCTCTGGTCAAATCCCCACTAAAGAAACATTGCAACAGTTTTTTGAAGTATTGGATGATCCTAAGGCATATCCTGTCTGGATTCATTGCCACCATGGTACGGGGCGGGCAATGTTATATTCAGCACTGTATCGAATTGAATATGAAAATTTTAGCAACGAAGATGCCAGAAGCAAAACACGTGTTTATGTACCACGTAGTAGTTTTGCCGAAGGAAGAAGTAAGGGCGATTTTTTGATTAAATATAAACCAAGGAAGCTGGGTAAGGAAAGTACTTTAAATTCATTATAAAATACTATTGCTGATCATTTACGCATTAGAATTTTTTTCTTGAGGGTTTTAATTTTTTTAATTTTTTGCGAAAAGTTTAATACATTCTTAATAAAACCTTCATCTGCCTGGGGGTAATATTTTAAATATTCCTCTGCAATAACTTTTAATATTCCTTCATGTGCCCAAAGTTTAGAGAAACTTCGGGCGCGCATCTCTGCATTAATCACTTTGAATGTCATGCGGTTGATATCAACAATCTTAAAATCATAGTCTTGTTTTACTTTCTTAATTAATATATTGCCTGGCGAATAATCATGATGAAAAATATTATTGTCATGTAATTGGCAGCTAAATTTAGCAAAGGCTTTATAGATATGTAAATACTCTTCTTCAGATGTATTAGGTAAACTTTTATGGAGTGCTTCCCTGATAGTAAAATCATAATCAAATTTAACGCTAATAAAATAGCTTTTATCTATTAATCCATTTTTATAAAATTCGATATATCCTATAGGTTCGGGGCAGAAATGATTAATCTTTAAAGAATAATCATATGAGCGTTTTGCTTTTGAAGAGCGAAAAAAAGTATAAATTATTTTAGAAATAGTTGATGGAACTTTAAAAGACTTTACTATGGTATCAATATCCTGATAATTAATAATCTTTAATTCGTTCCGAGCCTTATGTATAGATTGCTTATTTTCTATAAAATATTGTTGAATATTGTTTAAGAAATTAGAAAAGTCAGCAAACTTATTATTAAGCTTATAGTTTGTTTTCATCATTTTTTTGCATTTCTAATATTAAGGCATATTTCATATAAGAACTAAATGCAGAAACTACAGAAACATTCCAGCCATTAATTCCATGGAAGATCCCGCGTTTTACGATTAATGCTTTAAACAATGCACCAATACCATGAATTATAGGGTCCAATGTGGATGCGCGTTTATTTGATTCATACGCTATTCTGGCACCTCTGGTAATAAATTTATGACTGGTTTTTATCATTTCAGAATAATCTTTATAGCTATAATGCAGTAGGTGAGCATTTAGTTTTTTAATATTATCAGTTTCCACTTTTGCATGCCCGCCTGCTGTCGAAAAGCCGCATTTGTTTTTGTTATACAGTCGTGTCACTCTATCCGGATACCAGAGTCTAATAAACTCTTTTCCAATAAATGTTTTTCGGGCAAAAGAAAAGGCATCAAAACTTGTATTTTGTAGTTCTAAGTCTTTAATGGCCTGGATAGCATCATCATCTAATCTTTCATCAGCATCAATACTTAAGATCCAGTCATTAGTCGCATATTGAACAGCAAATGCTTTTTGGGCGCCATCACCTAAATAAGCTTGAACGATAACTTTAGCATCCAGAGATTTGGCAATTGCAACGGTATTATCAGTGCTTTGAGAATCAACAACAATGATTTCATCACAGACAACTTTAACGGATTCTATGACTGCTTTTATATTTTCTTGTTCATTTAAAGTAATAATATTTGCGGTAATCATATTTATAGACTGCTTAGTTTATTAACTAGATATAGTAGTCGTTTTTCTCTCTCAATGACATCAGTCGGAATTGTATAATGTTCCTGAAAGCTGATATCGCCAACCCCACGCCATCTTTTAGCGCTGGCAAATAAGGAATCGGCAAAAAAAGTCAGTGTTCTTGCTCCGATTAGAGAGGCTAAATGAAAAGTACCGGTAGAAGCACTGATAAATAGTCTACAATGTTTAATTATTTTTGCAAAGCTTATCAGTCCTTGAGTAGATTGGTAACAAATTGCAGAAGTGTGTTTTACTTTTTCTTTAACTTTTTGATATAAATCGATTTCATCAGGGCCAAATGTCAGAACAACTTGAAATTTGTTTTTATCAATAATTGCCTGAATCAGTATTAAATACTCATCTATTTCCCAATTGGCATCTGCAGAGCCGCCATGCCCCATGTGAAAAACAATAATTTCTTTATCAATCCCAAATTCATTGCTAAAGTTATTATAAACTTCATCACTATCAATCAACTGAAGCAGAGGTTGTCGGTAATCAAGATTAATATCATTAAATAATGTTTTAGTCAGATCCAGATTATATTCAAACTCAGACATTTTAACCTGACTACGTCTTTGTACAACCCGTGTCGTATATAAAAACTGAGCTAGTTTAGTGGCTGGTGCGATACGATGAGATATTTGTGCTAATAATTGTGCAACTGCAACACGATTGTTGGAAAAAAGGGTAATAGAGACATCAATTCGTTTGTTTTTTATTAAACGACTAAGTTCAAATACAGTTTCATTTTTATCGATAATAATGTCATCAATAAAGTCACATTCCTGAGCTATTGCCCGGTTTAATTCTGAAATAAGAACAATAATTTTATTGTCAGGCTTATATTTTTTTAAAACATAAATAGCGGGTAGTGCGGTGATAAAGTCGCCTAATTTATCATTCCTTACCACCAGGATATTCATGATTGTTTCACCCTATTGTTTTCTAGATAGGCGGTAGCATTTAAAAGTCCGCCAATAAAAGCAAATAAGACCATGGATGTCATCAGGTGTAAGGTTAAACCACCACAAGTATAGAGAATAAATACAGTGACAAAAATATAATTTAGAATTTTATATTTCTGGCTGGTAAATTTTAATTTTGCTAAAGTATAAAAAATATAGAGTAAAGATATAAATCCTATAATACCCAGTTGTATAAAGGTGGTGATAAAAAAATTATGGTGATCGGATACCTGATTAGCTAAGAAATTGCCATCAAAATGTCTTTTTTGAGCATATTGTTGAATATCAATCATGTCATTTCCAATACCATATCCCCAGATATTGTCTTTGATTTTATCAAAACCAACGATCCAAAGAGAGAGTCTGATTGAAAAAGGTTTCTTATAATTATCCTGATCAACAACCCCTGAAATATCGTCAATAGTATAGTCGACCCTTTGTTGAAAGTTGGGACTAAAATAATAAGCGGATAGTACAATTATTGATGTTAAGGACATAGAAATTATAATGGCTTTAAGTTTATTTTTTATGCTCAGAATAATGAATAATGCAAAGGCAATAATAAAAGTAACATATCCGGTTCGACCAGTATTGATAAATAATGTTGCCATAAAAAAAAGAGATAAAGCTAAGTGGATTAGTTTGTTTTTTAAATCCACTGCATTCACTAATTGTATGAGTACTAAAATAATGGACAGGCTTAAATAGATACTATAATCGACTCGATTCATAAATGCTGATGGCTGTGAAGGAGAGAGAGATTTGTAATTCCACAATTCGAAGTAAATACCATGAGTCATGACACCGGAAACTACCATCCCGGCAATAAATAAATATAAAAAAGTATTAATATGTTTTTTTTCAAGGGCCAGATAAATAGCGGGTATAATGAGAAGATGGTGATATTTAGAAATATATGCCAGGCCATTTAAAAAGTCATTTGCCCAAAATATTGATATAATACTGATACTGATAAATAGGCTAATGGAAAGAATAAAAGGGTTTTCTTTATAAAGCCTAAGCTTCTCTTTCCAGTTATCACTAAAAACCCATAATAAAACAATTAATATTTCAAGCAGGTTTGTGCCTGCTTTAGAAATAGGTAAGCAAAAAGCATAGCCCATAAATAAATAATTGATATATTTATTAGCTGTAGCAGATTCCAGTTTTAAACTAATCAAATTTTTTCCTGGTTGTTTAATTACAGGGTTTAATGGCATAAATAATACTATCACTGACTAGTTGTATTGGATTGTGAATTTGTTCTCCACTTTCAGAGACAAGCAACTGTGCATCTGTAAAGTCAATTTCAATCGGCGCTAATGACCAGTAGACTTGTATTGTATCTTTATTATCAGTAAGAGTGACTTGATGTAATCCATCCTGGATAAAATCATATTCAATCACAGACTTTCCTTGAAGTAATGTCAACAGGGTTTTAAACGAATGAAATGACGGGTATTTGCGAATCTTATGATCACGATTATCAATTAAGCCATATCCAGGTGCAATGAGTTGGTGCCAATAAACGGTATTAACCACGCCGGTACACAGCGCTAATAGATAATAACGAACCAGATAATTGGCAGCAACTTCTTCTGACACACAAACATCAGGAGCAGCCGGCGCATATGGTGCGGTACCTGAAAGAGGCCAATTAGTTTCCGTAATAACCATTTTTGCATCAGATTTTGTACTGTAGTGAATTGCCTGATAGATTAATTCAATTTTCTTTTGTAAATTAAAACCGGCTTGCTTATTTTCAGGGTATCCCCGGCGATCAACATATAAGAGTGCTGCAACCTGGTGGTAATACATTTTATACGCATGATAAAGAGAGCGAATAGTGGCATTAATTTCAAAATCAATGACGGAAGAGCCAGTTAATAACAATGATGGAAATTCCTTTTGTTGAAGTTTATACGCGGATTGGTAAAATTTTAGATATTCATCGATTGAAAAAAATCCCCATTTAAAACGATTAACCGCATTGCCGATTTGAAATTGATTTGTAATTGTGGAGAATTTATTAAATATCAAACGCAAACTATGAATCAATTTATCTGTATCTTCGATATGTTGCCGGTCTTGTAAAATATTAATCAGGATATTTTTGTCTTTAAATTGAGAGATAAATTGATAATGTGTTTCAATTTGTTCAATATCGGACAGAGGAAAACGGATCAATAATTCATTAACACCAAGCTCTTCAACTAAAGCAGGTACTAAATCTGGCTCTCGATCAATATTGACACAAAGGCCAAAAAAATGAGGTTTTCGAATCGGCAGCGTGGGGTGCTTGGCAAATAACAACGTAGTATAGATAAAAGGTGCAAAAATTAGTGTAAGCAAAAACATTTTAATATAGCTGCCAAGTGCTAAAAGCCTTTTGACTAATTTATATTGTTTATCTTTTATTTGACTGGGTTGGTCTGAATATGAATCCCATTTAAATTTATTCATGAAATTGTTAATTGATAATGACTTAAATTCTATTAAAGTAGACCAAAAGTATTTTAAAATAAATTGATATGCTGCTTTTAAGGATGATTCATGTCAGTTAAACCTTAAGATTTAGTGCTTTAGGCATTCACAGTAGTTTTAATTGCCGTTTTTAGGTTAAAATGTCTGGCTTGAAATCAACTCTTTATTCAATAATTTGAATCATGGATAGTATATAGTAAGAATGATCCAAACACCTAGTTATCGAAGGACATACCTTTCTCAATTAAAAGTCGAAATAAAAATCTGGTTTTTTCTTGTTCTGTTATTGGCATTAAGCCGATCATTTTTTATTTTTTCTTTATACGAACAGGTAGATGAAAATAGCGGTTTGAATCAATTTATTGAAATCATCTTCAATGGTTTCAGGTTTGATTCAAAATATGCTGTGATTAGTTTACTGCCATTGCTATTGATAAATTCAATCAATAGTTTTTGGGATATCGATAACTTCCAAAAGCGTTTTCGTTTAATTTGGTCCAGTATTTTAATTTTTATTATTGTATTTTTAACGGTAGTGGAAGTTGCTTATTTTCAGGAATATCATGATATTTTTAATTACCAATTATTTGGATTGGTTTATGACGATAGAGGTGCTATTTTATCAACATTAATTGAAGAGTATCAGTTAATAGGCCGTATGACTCTGATTTTAATCATTTCTATCTCTGCCGTCTTTATTTTAAATAAATTCATATTAAGCAAGGAAGTCAGTAGTCAAATACAATCGATAAGTCCCAGGCATTGGTCTTATCGTACAATAATTGCCTTTGTCGTTGTGTTTATATTATTAGGTGCAGGAAGAGGTTCATTTGGATCCCGTCCAATGCAGGAGAAAGATGCAGCGACGACAGCAGATAACTTTTTAAATAAATCAGTCTTAGTTCCTCATGCGGCTCTTTATTATGCTATTCAATGGCAGTGGAAGATTGATTCGGGAGCCGGTCTGGAGCATTTTCTTGCAGATAAAAATATACGCTTAGCGGCTAAAGAATTTTTTAATAGTAAACAAAATTATAATTCTATCGAAGAGTATTTTGTAAAAAAAGCAACAGGGCAGGCAGATAAAAAACCTAAGCATATTTTCCTGTTAATAATGGAAAGTTATAGTAGCTGGCCATTATTGGAAGAATATAGCAAACTAGGGATTACTAATGGCTTAAAAGAGCTTGCCCGTGAAGGTATTTTAATTTCTTCTTTTTTGCCTGCCTCTAAAGGTACTATGCCCTCTTTGCAGGTCATTATTTCAGGCTTACCTTCTGGTAAGTTGCATGTACCACAGTCACCATCTTCACAGCAATTGTATCTGACCTCATTGGCCGGAATTTTTAATCGACTCGATTATCAAACGCGATTCTTTTATGGCGGATATCTTTCATGGCAGCAACTAGGAAGTTTTGCCCAGAGGCAGGGTTTTAAAGAGGTTTATGGTGGCGGACATATGGATGATAGTGTTGCCAGCAATGAATGGGGCGTCGATGATGAAGACTTGTTTGCTTTTATCAATGAAAAACTTGATCATAAACCTTCGTTGAATGTTTTATTAAGTACATCTAATCACCCTCCATTTGATTTAGATTTGGAAAAATTAGGATTCCCTTTAAAAAAACTTCCAGACGCTATTGTGCAAGGTTCGGCAGACAGCTTGGATAAAGAAGATTATTTAAGAAAAATGGGGCACTTTTGGTATGCTGATCAGAAAATGCTTAAGTTTGTTAGAAAAATTGAGAAAAAGTTTCCTGATAGTTTATTTTTAATTACAGGAGATCATTATGGCAGGCGTCACTTTAAGTCAAAACCTTCATTGTATGAAGTAAACTCAGTACCATTATTGATATATGGAAAAAATATATTACAAGGGATAAAAATTCCTGAAAAAATAGCAGGTAGTCATATTGATATTATATCAACATTAGTTGAACTATCTGCACCAGAGGGTTATCTTTATCACACTGTCGGGAGAAATATTCTTGATGTAGAAAGTGAGCAATATGGATTTGGCGATGGTGTGGTAATTACACCAGAATATATTTTAGAAAACCCAAAAAACATTCAAAGCCTAGATAAGCACCCAAAAATTGATTCAGCAGCAGATATAAACTATATTAAAAAATTGCTTCATAAAGAAAGACAGTTTCAGGCGCTAGGCTGGTGGCGAGTACAAAAGGGCAGTGAGCTTCCAAAAACAATTGATACTATAACAAAAACTACCGATACTATACAAAATTGATAACTCTAAATCAGGTTGAGTGAATGAAAAATAATGGCTTTATTATAAAATTATTCGTTATAGCTACTTTAATGCATCTTCCCAACTGCATTTTTGCAATGGGGGCAGGTAAAGCGGCTATTAGCATACATCAGATTAGTCCTCAAAATGTGTCGGTTTCATTTGAATATGTTGGTGAAATACAAGCGTCGAAAGAAGTTCAAGTAAGAGCCAGAATAACAGGGATAATAGAGAAACGTCTTTTTACCGAGGGACAGCAAGTTAAGCAAGGTGATTTATTATTTCAGCTTGATGATAAGTTTTATCAGGCTCAATTGCTGCAGGCCAAGGCTGCATTGGCTGTAGCAAAAGCGACTCGAGTCAGTGCCGTTGCGCAATATAATAAAGCCAAACGTGATTATGCTCGTATTAGCCCGCTATCAACGAAAGATTTAGTCAGTAAAAGTAATTTAGATAATGCAAAATCTGCTATTGATATTGCCCAGGCATCTATTGAGCAGGCCGATGCTTCCATACAGCAAGCTCAGGCGGCAATTAAAACGCAGCAAATCAACCTCGACTATACTCAAGTGACAGCACCTATTAATGGTTTAATCAGTCGAGTTGAGAAAGATGAAGGCAGTTTAGTCGAGGTTGGTAGCAATAGTTTATTGGCAACCATCACTCAGATTCATCCTGCCTATGTCAATTTTTATATTTCAGAGTCAGAGCAAAGTCAACGCAATGAAGAAATCTTATCAAAAGAATTAATTTTGCCAGAGCAGGGTTATACAGTTAAATTAATCACCAGTAATGGCAAGCTGTTACAACAAGCCGGTGAAATTAATTTTAAAGACTATAAGGTGAACACGGAAACTGGCAGCTTTTTAGTTCGAGCAAGTATTGAAAATAGCGAAGATAGATTGTTTCCAGGGCAGTTTGTACGAGTGCATCTTGAAGGAGCTTATCGGCCGGATGTTTATGTGTTACCGCAAAAAGCGGTAATGGATAGCCCTAAGGGAAAGTTTGTTTATGTGGTACAAAAAAATGACAAAGGTGAAGAGCTGGCGATACAAACGTCGATTAAGGTTGGTGAGTGGGTGGATAAAAGCGAACATTTTTCTCAGGCATGGATTATTAAGTCAGGTCTAAAAAGTGGTGATAAAGTAGTGATTGATGGCATGGCCCGTATTTTTTACTCAGGTATGCCGGTTACTATTGAGGCTGATGAAGCCAAAAAGACAGATAAATAATCAATAGAGGGGATAAATCATGTTTGCTCGTTACTTTATTGATAGGCCGGTGTTTGCTTTTGTCATCTCAATATTTATTGTCATTGCCGGTCTGGCTGCCATTAACATTTTACCGATAGCGCAATACCCACAGATAGCGCCTCCTACGGTACAGGTCGTTGCTGTTTATCCGGGAGCATCGGCAGAAGTAACCGCACAAACCGTTGCAACACCGATTGAGAATTCCATTAATGGTGTTGAAAACATGCTGTATATGTCATCGACTTCAACCTCAAATGGCGTGACTACTATAACGGTCACTTTTGAAATTGGAACGGATATTGATACCGCATCACTTAATGTCAATAACCGGGTAAAACAGGTTGAAGCCAGATTACCCCAGGAAGTGAGACGACAGGGCGTTAACGTATCAAAGGGGTCATCTTCATTTTTACAGGTATTGGCTTTTTATTCGCCGGATGATCGTTATGATGACTTATTTACTTCCAATTATGTGACCTTAAATGTTCTGGATCATTTAAAAAGGATCCCCGGAACAACCAATGTACAAATTTTTGGCGCCAAAGATTATGCCATGCGCATTTGGGTGCAGCCGGATAAAATGACTCAAATGGGGATTACCATTGCCGATCTGAGTACCGCAATCAATGAACAAAATGCTCAATTTGCTGCCGGTAAAATTGGACAAACGCCAGTTAAAAATAAACAACAATTAGTTTATAGCATTACCACCAAAGGACGATTAAGTACAGTTGAAGAGTTCGAAGATATTATCATCAGAACTAATAAAGATGGCAGTTTATTACGATTAAAAGATATTGCGCGTATCGAGTTAGGCTCAAAAGATTATGATTTTGTTGGTCGTATCAATGGCAAGGCTTCTACTTTAGTAGGTATTTTTTTACAGCCGGGTGCTAATGCACTAAGTGTTGCAGAGGAAGTTCAGGAAAAGGTAAAAGCTTTGTCAGAAGATTTTCCACCTGGGCTAACTTATGCGACGCCCTATGATACAACACGCTTTGTTAAGGTATCTATTCGAGAGGTCATAAAAACGCTTGCCGAGGCAATGCTGCTGGTATTTTTGGTGGTGTATTTGTTCTTACAGAATTGGCGCGCTACTTTAATTCCAACTCTGGCGGTGCCGGTTTCTTTATTAGGTACTTTTGCCGGATTACATATGCTGGGTTACTCCATTAATACCTTAACATTATTCGGTATGGTGTTATCAATCGGTATTGTTGTCGATGATGCGATTGTGGTTTTAGAAAATGTTGAAAGGATCATGCATGAATATGGTCTTAATGCAAAAGAAGCGGCGATTCAGGCAATGAAAGAGGTCAGTGGGCCAATTGTGGCGATTGTGCTGGTGCTGGTTTCTGTTTTTGTTCCCATCGCATTTTTAGGTGGTTTAACCGGCGAGTTATATCGACAATTTGCGATTACCATATCAATTTCGGTGACCTTATCGGGTTTAGTAGCTTTGAGTATGACACCGGCCTTATGCGTATTAATTCTTAAACCTGAGCATAAAAGCAGCAAGGGATTTTTTAGGCTATTTAACCGATTTTTCTCCTGGGTTACCCGAGGTTATGTCGGCAGTGTTGGTTTTATGATTAAACGTTGGCAGTTTAGCTTATTATTATTCTCAGTGATGGTATTTGCTACCTATTCAATTTGGCAGAAGACACCGGGCTCCTTAGTTCCTGATGAAGATCAGGGTTACTATATTGTGGCTGTTTTTCTGCCTGATGGAGCCTCATTACAGCGAACCGAAGCCGTTGTTGCGAAAGTGCTTGAGGCGATTAAATCAAATCCCAATAATGAAAATGTGGTGGCATTTACCGGTTTTGATTTTTTAGGTGGTGGCTATAAAAATAGTGCAGCCACCATGTTTGTTGCGCAAAAGCATTGGGATCAAAGAACGGTTCATAGTAAAGCCTTAGTCGGTGAGTTATTTATGAAAACGGCGGGAATTAAAGAGGCCTTAGTTTTGGCTTTTAATCCACCACCAATTTTTGGTTTAGGAAGTACAGGCGGTTTTGAATTTTATATTCAAAACAAAGGTGATGGAGGCTCTCAGGAACTTCTTGGTGCTATGCAAAAGTTTAAAATGGCGGCACAAAAAGATGAACGCTTAGGCATGGTTAATAGTTTGTGGAAACCCAACACTCCTCAATTATTTATAGATGTGGATCGTGAACAAGCAAAAACTTTGGGTATTTCTTTAACCTCGGCTTTTAATACCTTGGCGGCAGGTTTGGGTTCTTACTATGTTAACGATTTTAATAAATATGGCCGTACCTGGCAGGTATTGATGTCAACAGATTCACAGTTTAGAAAATCACCAGAAGATGTTAGTAAAATGTTCGTTAAAAATGATCAGGGAGAAATGATCCCATTATCTGCCTTTGCGAAAATAGAATACAGTTCCGGACCTGATACTGTTGATCGTTTTAATAACTTACCAGCTGTAAAGTTGATGGGTGAAGCAGCAGGAGGACGAAGCTCTGGCGAAGCCTTGTTAGCGGTTGAAGAAATTGCAGCAAAAGAGTTGGGCAATCAGTTTGGTTATGATTGGACAGGGACTTCTTATCAGGAAAAACGATCTTCAGGAAATGCGTCTCTATCATTAGTATTGGCAGCAATTATGGTCTTTTTGATTCTGGCAGCATTATATGATCGCTGGTCATTACCAATTTCTGTTTTATTAGCACTGCCGTTTGGTATTTTTGGTGCCTTAATTGCCATTTTATTGCGTGATTTCACCAATGATGTTTATTTTCAAATAGGTTTAGTAACCTTATTAGGTCTTGCTGCTAAGAATGCCATATTAATTGTTGAATTTGCCCTTTATCGTTATAAACAAGGAGTACCTGCCGCCGCTTCGGCAATGGAGGCAGCCAGATTAAGATTTAGACCAAT
Organism: Gammaproteobacteria bacterium; assembly: GCA_015231865.1. Classification (GTDB taxonomy): domain Bacteria; phylum Pseudomonadota; class Gammaproteobacteria; order GRL18; family GRL18; genus JADGAU01. Next base: position 19,756 of record JADGAU010000033.1, read on the forward strand.
TATTATGACTTCACTGGCATTTATTCTTGGTGTTTTACCTCTTGCTTTTTCATCAGGGGCTGGTGCCGGAGCCAGGCAGTCAGTTGGTACCGGGGTCATGGGTGGCATGCTGGCAGCAACATTTTTAGCGATCTTCTTTATTCCGTTATTTTTTAGAATAATCATTGATAGAAAATTAACAACAAAAGAAAAAGATTTTGAACATAAAGAAACAGATAAGTAATTGTTGTGGTGAGGAAATATAAATGACTTCAGTTGTTATTGGTCGTGATGGACTTTCTCGTTGTGCCTGGTGTGAGGCAGCACCAGAATTTGATGCCTATCATGATAATGAGTGGGGCTATCCGGTTGATGATGATATTCGATTATTTGAAAAACTTTGTCTGGAGAGTTTTCAATCGGGTTTAAGCTGGCGAACAATTTTGGCTAAAAGAGATAATTTTCGTCAGGCTTTTCATAATTTTGATTTTAATCAAATCGCTGAGTTTAATGAAACAGATATAGAGCGTTTACTTCAAGATAGTGGCATAGTAAGACATAGAGGTAAGATTGAAGCGGTTATTAATAATGCGCAATGTGCAAAGCAGATGGTATTAAATGAAGGTTCTTTAGCCGCTTATTTTTGGCGTTTTGAACCGGATGAAAGTAAGCTTGGTGAACCGCAAAGCGTTTCGCAATCGGAGGAGTCGAAAAACTTATCAAAGCAATTAAAAAAACTGGGCTGGAAATTTGTGGGACCGACAACTGTTTATTCGTTTATGCAGGCTATGGGTTTGATAAATGATCATGTCATAGCTTGTGTTTTTCGAGACAAAATATCACAGGCTCGTCAAACGTTTAAACGACCATAATTAAAACCACCTTAATTCAAACCACCATAATTCAAACCAATTAGATGCTCGTTTTAAGTAAAGACAAGACTTTATCTGGATTAAGACTACTATAGCAAGCGGGTTGTATAAGAACACCATTGTCATGATGACTTAATTCGCAGTATTTTTTTAAACATCCCTGACAAGCGATTTCACTATTGATAAAGCATTGATTTTTGCCATATGGTCTGGTTAGTTCAGGATTTGTTGGTCCAAATAAACATATTGATGGTATATCCAGTGCAGCTGCTAGATGGGCAAGACCCGTATCTACCGAAACAACGGCTTTGACACTTAATAGCTGAAGGGCAATTTCACTCAGGGTCAGTTTAGGCAAAACAATAACACTATCATCTACATGATCCCAGTGACTTTTTATCCACTGTGCGCGTTGTTTTTCTTGATCATTTCCCCAGGGAAGCAGCACCTGAAAGTTTTTTTCAGTTAATTTTTGTGCCAGTTTTAACCAATAGACTTCAGGCCAATGTTTAGTTTGCCATGTCGTCCCATGAAAAAAGAAAATTTGTTTTTGCTGTTTATTGCCATTAGTATTTTGTTTAAGAAAATCTTTAATGCCATAGTTAACAGAATGGTTAACAAAATTGCCAACAGAGCTGTCAACAGAATTAAAACTATTTTCGGCTAGTTGGTAATTAAGGCTTAGTGCAAATAATTGCCTAATTCGTTCAACTGCATGAATACTTCGACTGATAGTATGTTTTATCGTATAAAATCTTGCAGCAAAAGGTTCACGAATCGAATGTTTATCATAACCATGCCTGATACCCTGGGCATATCGAAGCAGCCAGGCACTTTTAAGTAATCCTTGCGCATCAATGATGAGATCGTAATTTTCTTTGGATACGGTATCTTTAAATTGTCGCCATTCTTTTCTGGTTCGGGCACTAAAAAGATTTTTTCGCCAACGCCTAATAGCAACAGGAATAACTTGATTAACCGTTGGGTGCCACAATGGAATTTCCTGAAAAGCTTCTTCTACAACCCAGTCAAACTGAATACCGGGAATTTGTTGCTGAGCATCCGTTAACGCAGGAAGTGTGTGAACAATATCACCGAGAGATGAAGTTTTTATAATTAGGCATTTCATTTCCAGATTTGTAACCCTTGAGTTGTTTTATAAAGTATAACAACAGGCTTAATATAATCCAATTATTCAGACTTTCACGACTTTCACAATAATTGCCGTCAGAAAATTTATTTAATAAATTCAGCTATTTTACTTTTGACCAGATCAGGTGTTAGTTGTGTTAGACAGTGGTTATGACCGAGAGGACAGGTGCGTTTAAAGCATGGACTGCAATCAAGGTTTAAAGTAATGGTAGCCGATTGATTTCCTAATGGCGGCGTAAAGTTAGGATCGGTTGAGCCATAGATGCCTATAATTGGCACGCCAACAGCAGCAGCCATATGCATTAAGCCAGAGTCATTACTAATAACCCATTGACTTAGAGACATTAAATCAATTGCTTGCCCCAAACGGGTTTGTCCACAAAGGTTGATACATTGGTTCTCAGTCTGTTGATTGATTATTGCGGCAATTTCATTGTCTTTTTCTGAACCAAAAATCCAGACTTGACCATTATTTTTGATATATTCCAGCGCAACTTCTGCATAATATTCTGCAGGCCATTGCTTAGCTGGGCCATATTCAGCACCAGGACATAAGCCTAGAATTGCTTTGTCAGGATTTAGATTAAATTGTTCCAGAGTTTTGTTAATATTTTCTTTTTCTATGTTTAAGAGGGGAGTAGGTATGTTCTCTAATTTAATTTTTTCCGATATTTGTTTATCATTTTTATCATAAGCCAGGGCACAAAAGCGCTGAACCGTCATGCTAAGTATTTGTTTATCTAAAGTTCGACGATCATTAAGCAGGCCATAACGTATTTCACCGGTAAATCCCGTTCTTTTAGGAATATCAGCCCAATAGGGAATTAATGCTGATTTAAGTGTATTGGGTAATAAAATAGTTTGATCATACTTTTCATGTCTGAGCGATTTACCTAATTGATAGCGAGTTTTAATGTCTAATTTGCCATGTCCCAATGGCATATCAATAATTTTATCGACTTCAGGCATTCGGCTTAATAATGGACTAGACCAGGCTAAAGCCATTACATGAATAAGACAATTGGGTTTATTTTTTTTTAAAAGGATAAACAGGCTTTGCGCCATGATCATATCGCCAACCCAGGAGGGGGCGATAATTAGGATTTTCATTAGTCTTTTAAACTATATTCAGTTCCACAATACGGACACTTAGCATGACCGCCATTTTCTTTAATCGGTATATAAACTCTAGGATGAGAATCCCAGGTTGTTGTTCCTTTAACAGGGCAATGCAGTGGCAAATCTCTATTCGTCACTTCCTGGTTGTTAAGGGAATTAGGTGTTGTTCCATTTTTATCTTGCGCCATTTTTCTTGTCCTTATTCTTGCCCTTATTCTGAAGCATAAGTAAGCCACTCAGGGAATGTCGAGCGTCTTCCATGAACCTGATCAAAATACATGGTTTGTAATTTTTCAGTAATGGGTCCTCTACCGCCATTACCAATTTTACGATTATCATACTCTCGTATTGGAGTCACTTCTGCAGCAGAGCCTGTGAAAAAAGCCTCATCAGCTAAGTATACTTCATCACGGGTAATCCGTTTTTCTTTTACCTTAACACCGATTTCGTCTGCAAAATGCATAATAGTTTCACGGGTAATCCCTTCAAGAGCAGAAGTTAGTTCGGGTGTATAGATAGTACCATTTTTAACAATAAAGAGGTTTTCGCCACTACCTTCAGCAACAAATCCATCGACATCCAATAATAATGCTTCATCATAACCATCAGTTAATGCTTCCTGTAAAGCCAGCATGGAATTAATATAATGGCCATTAGCTTTTGCTTTACACATGCTGATATTGACATGATGACGAGTATAAGAAGAAGTGCGAATACGGATACCTTTTTCCAGGTTTTCTTTGCCAAGATAGGCTCCCCATTCCCAGGCAGCAATAATGATATGTGATTTTAATGTGTCAGCTCTAAGCCCCATACCTTCACTACCGTAAAAAACCATTGGGCGAATATACGCAGAATCCAAGTTATTAATACGAACTACTTCTTTCGTTGCAGCATTGATAGTTTCTTTATCAAAAGGCATAGGCATTTTCATGATATGGGCCGAATTGAAAAGACGATCAGTGTGCTCTTTTAAGCGAAATATTGCAGGCCCTTTGTCAGTTTTATAGGCACGTTCGCCTTCAAACACCCCCATACCATAATGTAAGGTATGCGTCAGGACATGAATTTTCGCTTCACGCCAGGGAACCATTTTACCATCAAACCAGATGAAACCATCTCTATCGTCCATTGGCAACATACTCGCCTCTCCTCTTGAAGTCTTGAATAAAAATAAGGGAGTAATTTTAACTTATATTATTATGGATGTGAACGTTATTAAATGAGTCTGTAATTTATCTTATAGATAGTTATAACTTTGTTGTAACAGTTCTAATGGTAACCTATAATATGTCTATAGATTCAATTGCAGAAATAATGATGAAAACAAATATAAGAAAAATAGGTAATAGCTCTGGCTTGATTATTCCAGCCATTATATTAAAAAAAATGGATCTGTCTGAAGGTGATGAAATTGAGATAATCGAAGAAAACAATCGTTTTGTTCTTGAGCCAGTCAAAAAAACTGGTAAATATACTTTAAATGAATTAATAGCTGAATGTAATGAAGATGCTGCTGGTTATATTATAGATGAAGAATTTTCGGATGCTGCTAATGTTGGAAAAGAGAATATATGAACAAATTCTTTGACCGGGGAGATATAGTTCTTTCATCATTAGATCCAGTTGTTGGTAATGAGTTACAGGGAAATTTCAGACCGCTATTAGTAATATCTCCTAAGTTATTTAATTCAAAAGGCCTAACCTATGTCGCACCAATTACTCAGGGGGGGAATAAAGCAAGAAGTGTTGGTTTTTCAGTTGCATTAAGTGGCTCTGGTACAGAAACACAAGGTGTTATATTAGTTAATAGCATTCGATCTTTAGACTTAATATCAAGAAAAGCCAAAAAAATAGAAGAAGTTCCTGATTTTATAATTGAAGAAGTATTATCTCGTTTGGCTACAATTATTTTATAAGCTAGTATCAGTATTACCTGACTGATTGAGCAATCTCTAACAGCAACTGACTTAATTGATTCCAGGGATGAGAAATAACTTTAGTATTAGTCGCAACTCCTTTTGAAATCTTATCAATATCGGCCAGTATTAACAGATAATCTTCCCAATTAATAGCAGGCGCATTACTTAACACTTTTTGAATTAATCCCTTTCGATTATTAAAAATATATTCCTTTTGCATGGCCTGAATAATACTCATCTGTTTAGCATATTCACTTAACGTCGCCATTAAACGTATTTCTTTACTAATCAAAAATAATAAATAAACTAAAGCTGTTCCATCCTGCTCGAATTGTTTAAGCATCTGCAAAACAAGTTTACTTTGACCATTTAATGCCGTATCAAATAATTCAAACGGATTGTATAAAGCACTATCATTAATACTGTCAATTAATTGTTGATGACTAATGGTTGTTATGTTTTGAGAATTTTCTGTATCTGCAGCTTTAAATAATAAGGCAAGTTTAATAATTTCCTGATCGGCACTTAACAGATTACCTTCGATATGTTCTAAAAATACGTTTAGGCTCTCTGTTTCAAGCTGAATACCTTCTCTATAACATCGCTGTTGGACCCAATGAGAGAGTTCATGTCCCTTGAGTGGGTAAAGTGGAACCATAACACCTGTTTTATCAAGTGCTTTAAACCATTTAGTCTTTTTTGAAGCGCCTTCAAACTTACCACAATGAATTAATAAAATCGTATCTTCAGGAATTTGTTCACAATAATCAACTAAAAATTTTGCACCTTTATCACCCGGTTTACCTGAAGACAAATGTAGATCAATCAATTTTTTACTAGAAAATAATCCAATACTCGAAGCACTTTGTTGAATTTCCTGCCAGTTAAATTGATTATCTGCACTATAGCGTTCAGATTCATCATAGTCATAATACTTAGCAGCTTTACGAACCATATCAGTATAGTCACGGTGCTGCAGAGGCTCATCTCCATAAATAAAATAAAGGGATTGAATTCCTTTTTTTAAATGCTCTCTTAATTGATTAGCCTTAATTTGCATAACGAATTCGATACATTAAACGTTCAAGCATTTTTTGCTGTAACTCGGTTTTAGTTTGCTGATTCAATAAATCATTACTATGAACTTTATCAGGTGTTACATTAATACGTTGCGAAATAAAAATGGTTTGAGGTGTTTCATTGTTAATTGAAACATCAAGCTGATAGTTAATGTCATAGCCAGTTGTGTCATTATTCACAATGCTTGAATTAGAATTGAAAAAATTTTCATTGGCTAGTTTTAAGACTAATACATTTGCAGTTTCAGCATCATTCTTATGTATTACAATATTTTCTACCCCTTTACTATTGATTGAAGCAACCAGCATAGCCTTAATTTGATCAGCATTAACGGATTCAATAGCAACACGCTGATAAGCTGAGGGTAGTTTGAAACTTTGACGCAGTTGAAAGCCACAGTTAATCAAAGTGGTGCAAAGAAAGAAAAAAACAATATAAACTTTATAATTATCAATGCACACTTATTTTACCCAAATGAAAATGTTCTTAAAACGAACAGAAATACTAGCATGTAAGTTAGCTTAATGTCAGCTAGTTCATCTGATTTGATTTAAATTATTAGTTGTTTTATAAGGCAATATTTTATAGGACAATAGTAAAATAAATTCAATCGTACACGACTATTTAGGTTTGTATCTGGATTTTATATAGATATCTATTTCTATATTTTCAATATCTTTAACAACCCGCACTTCTCGTCAAGCTTGAAAGTCATGAATGGAATAATATTCGTGAAATACTAACGGCATTGAGTTGCCTGATAAATAATATTTAAATTATACCTTAAAATTAAAAGAAATAAGGTTAAAAATCAAAAAAGTATCAACATTATTCCATAAAATTGTGATAAATAAATCTGTGCTATAATCAGTTAAAATTGAGGTAATAATTATGGCTTTAGCACAAGATGATATAAAACAAATCCAGGAACTTATAAAACAGGAACTTCAACTTGAACCCGTTAATAACGCAAATGTGCGTTATGAAATAGAGTTAAGAGAAAGAATGCTTCGTGTTGAAGAAGAACTTAAACATCAACGGGAATTGATGCTTGAAGGTTTTAAGCAGTCTGATATCCGCTTTAAAGAAATGCAGCACAATATGGATAAACGATTTGAACAGGTTGAGAAACGATTCGAACAAGTAGATAAACGGTTTGAACAGGTAGATAAACGATTTGAACAAGTAGATAAACGATTTGAATCAATGCAAGAAACCATGAATAATGGGTTTAAAGAAATAAACCGTCGAATGGATAGATTTATGTTTTGGTCATTAGGCGTGACAATTTCTACTGCTATATTTGTTGTGACTTATTTGAAATAATATTAAATCAGTCAATATTGCTCGCTTTGCACGGACTTTATGAGAAGTTACATTTTTCAAGTTCATCTATAGTAAACTAATGTTAAAAAAAAATATTAT
>JADGAU010000034.1 GCA_015231865.1 Gammaproteobacteria bacterium
GCCATAATACCGGAAATCCCTGATAGTAGTTATAACCGGATGTATAGGCAGGATTGTTTTCCCAGATGCCATCAGCCTGGCATGAGTATAAGCAGATATTTTTAACAGATAAGCGAATTGAGTCAGGTGTTAAGTTCTGGCATGAGAATGAAGGTGCGCTGGCTTATGCGCATAAGGTTTATGGGGTTCCTGAAGAGGTTATTGTTGCTATTATTGGGGTTGAAACTTATTACGGTCGAATTACCGGCAAACATCGGGTGATTGATGCGCTTTATACTTTAGCTTTTGAATATCCTAAACGGGCTAAATTTTTTAGAAGTGAACTAAAACATTATTTTAGACTCTGTAAAGAGCAGGGGATTGATCCTTTATCACTAACGGGTTCTTATGCAGGAGCAATGGGGTTAGGACAGTTTATGCCCAGTAGTTATCGAGAATATGCGGTTAACTTTGATGGCAAAGACAATATAGATATCTGGAATAATCGTGTTGATGCCATTGGTAGTGTGGCAAACTATTTTAGACGTCATGGCTGGAAGAAAAACGAGCCTGTTATTACTGAAGTTACAAAAGATTCTAGCTATCAATTTAATACAATCACAGATAGAGAAAATAATTTAAAGCCACAATTAACTCTGCAAGAATTCTCAGATAAGGGTATTGTAACTGAGCTCACTAAGTCTCATGCTAATGAAAAAGCCAGCTTAATTGCACTTGAGGAAAAGTCAGGATATCAATATTGGCTTGGATTAAACAATTTTTATAGTATTACTCGATATAATCATAGCCATATGTATGCAATGTCTGTGCATTTGTTGAGTCAAGAAATTAAAAAGCAATTCACATCTAAAAAATAAATAGTTAATAATTTGTCTTAACATGATTGAATATCTCAAGTTTGTATTAATTTCGAGTTTAATTATTGTATTTTCTGGTTGTGGTCGTCTTTCTATAGAGGTAGTTGATAAAAGTCCTAATAGTCGTCAATACCCATATGATGAAGATGGTATCGATCATTCATCCGATATTGACCCTATGTCAATTAAATCGGCTGTTCCTAAATATGAACCAAAAAGTCAATATGGTAACCCACGCTCCTATGAAGTTTTTGGTAAAACCTATTATGTATTAGATGCAGCTCAAGGTTTTAGCCAAACTGGTATTGCTTCCTGGTATGGAAAAAAATTTCATGGTGAAAGAACCTCCAGTGGCGAAGACTATGATATGTTTGCTATGTCAGCTGCACATAAAACATTGCCACTGCCAACCTACGTTAAGGTAACCAACCTTAGTAATAGACGTTCTGTCATTGTAAAAGTGAATGATCGCGGACCATTCCATACGGGTAGGATTATTGACTTATCTTATGCTGCAGCCTATCAATTAGATATAGTTAAAACTGGTACTGCAAAGGTTAAAATTGAAGCTATTGTGGTGAATAAACACTCAGCGACGAAAAAAGTCAGAGTTATTAAAAAAAATCAGACGGTTTATACTAAACAGCCTTTCTATGTTCAGGCAGGTGCTTTTACCAGTATAGATAATGCCAAAAGTCTTCAAAGAGCTTTATTGGCTGAGTATACTTATCCAATTAAAATTAAATATTTAAAATCTAATGGCAAACTTTTTAAAAGAGTGTGGATAGGACCGATTTATAATCGTGATGCCGCTGAGAAAATTCTTAACCGAGTGCTGGATAAACATTCGTCCACGGCCAGATTAATACTTGATGAAAATAAATAGGAGTAAGGTTTGAAAATAAATTATTCAGGAAAATGGGCAATTGCCATTTTAGTCATGTTTGTTACAACACAACTAATGGCGGCTCGTCCGAAAATAATCCCAAAAACTCCAGCTATCGCTGCCAAATCCTATATTATGGTGGATTATAATAGTGGCAAGATTTTGGCCAGTGAAAACGAAGATGAAGCCGTAGAGCCTGCTAGTATTACCAAGTTAATGACTGCCTATGTCGTTTTCGATGAATTATCTCAAGGAAATATTGACTTAAAAGACGAAGTGACCATTAGCAAGAAAGCCTGGAAAACTCCAGGCTCAAGAATGTTTATTAAAGTTAATTCTAAGGTACCGGTCGAATTATTGTTAAAGGGTATGATTATCCAGTCAGGTAATGATGCGAGTGTTGCGCTTGCTGAATTTATCGCAGGCAGTGAAGATTCTTTTGCTGCATTAATGAATCAACATGCTCATAACCTGGGAATGAAAAATACCCATTTTGTGAATAGCACTGGTCTGCCAGATAGTCAACATTTAACCACAGCAAAAGATTTGGCTAAACTTGCCGCCGCTTTAATAAGACGTTTCCCTGAATATTATCGCTGGTACTCTGTTAAGCAGTTTAAATACAATAAAATTAATCAGTTTAATAGAAATAAATTACTATGGCGTGATAAATCAGTTGATGGTATGAAGACTGGTTATACAAAAAGTGCGGGCTATTGCTTAGTCGCTTCTTCAAAAAGAGAGGATATGCGTCTAATAACCATTGTCCTGGGAACAAAAAGTGTTTCAGCCAGAGCTCAGGAGTCACAAAAATTACTCAATTTCGGCTTTCGCTTTTATGAAACTCATGAGGTCTATAAAGGTGATGAGTCAATTAAGCAAATTGATGTCTACAAAGGAAACCAGGACAGTTTAGGATTAGGTTTATCTAGATCGCTTTATGTCACTATTCCAAGAGGTGAATATAAAAACTTGAAGCCAGTCATGCAGGTACAGGATGTGGTTATTGCTCCTGTGGCAAAAGGTGAAAGGCTTGGGGAAATTTCTCTGCAATTAAGTGATAAAGTAATCAGTAAGATCCCCTTAATTAGTTTAAACGATGTTCCTGAAGGTAGTTTTTTTAAACGTCTTAAAGACAGTATTCTTTTAATTTTTAAATAAGTAAAACTTTATGACAGAGCAAGTTGTATTTTTAAATGGTGAATTTATGCCAATATCTGAAGCAAAAGTATCGGTTTTAGATAGAGGTTTTATTTTTGGTGATGGCGTTTATGAAGTCATACCCGCTTATGGTGGAAACTTGTTCAGATTTTCAGAACATATTCAGCGATTAAATAATAGCCTTGCAGGTATTCGCTTACCCTTATCAAAAAGTGAAAATGACTGGCTTCAAATTATCACTGATCTCATACAGAAAAATGAAGGCTTAGATCAATCTATTTATCTGCAAATAACACGTGGCGTGGCTGCCAGAGATCATGGTTTTCCAAAATTCGGTAGTGGACCAACCATTTTTGCTATGAGCAATCCTTTGTATCCACAGCCGGAAAAGATAAAGGAAACGGGGGTGGTCGCTGTCACTTTAGTTGATAACCGATGGTCTAATTGTCATATTAAGGCCATCTCCTTGCTGGCGAATATTTTGCTTAGGCAAGAAGCTCTGGAGCAGCAGGCTCAGGAAGCGATTCTTATTAAAGAAGGCCATGCCACTGAAGGAGCCGCCAGTAATTTATTTATTGTTAAGGATCATGTTATTAAAACTCCTGCAAAGTCTTCAGAATTATTACCGGGAATTACAAGAGATTTAATTGTTGAACTGGCTAATGCCAATAATATAAGTCTTGAAGAAGGTGAAATATTAGAAAGTGAATTATTGACGGCGGATGAAATCTGGTTAACCAGTTCTACCAAAGAAATCTTGCCAGTGACTAAATTAAATGATCAATTAGTCGCAAATGGTAGGCCTGGACAAATGTGGTCAAGGATGATGAAGCTATATCAGGCTTATAAAGAAGGTTTAAGGAAATAGGATAGTAAACATGAGTGAAAAAATACCTTCCTCATTAAAGCCAGGTGAGGAAGAATGGATTGAGTTTCCTTGCGTGTTTCCATTGAAAGTAATGGGTGATAATGATGGTTCTTATCCTGAATTTGTACTGGAAGTTGCAAAAAGACATATCCGGGGTGTCGATGAATCCTGTGTTAAAACAAAAGAAAGCCGAACCGGAAAATATATTTCGGTCACCGTGACTTTTATGGCTCATAACCGTCAACAATTGGATGCTGTTTATTATGAATTGAATTGTTGTGAGCGGACTCGCATGACATTGTGAGTTGAGTGACACAAGAGAGCAAATTGATTTATAAATATGGTATTGTAAACTCGCGGGCGCTCAGACAGTACAAACCACATCCATAAACCAATCTGCTCTCTTGTATCCTCTGAATAGGGGCTTAAGGAAACAGTTAATTGATAATTAAAAAATTAGGTATTCAGCCCTATATCCCAATTTGGGAAAAAATGCAGCAGTTCACTGATCAGCGAGATGATCAAACAGAGGATGAACTATGGGTATTGCAACATCCTCCTGTTTTTACGCTTGGTCGTCACTCTGACGAAAGCCATATTTTACATCGAGGCAAAATTCCTATCCAAAAAATAGACAGAGGTGGTCAGGTTACCTATCATGGACCTGGGCAACTTATAATTTATTGTCTATTAGATCTCAAACGTTTAAAGCTTGGTGTTCGGCAAGTGGTAACAGTTATGGAAGATGCTGTTATTGATTTTTTATCATTGTATGAAGTCAATGCGTATGCAAAGGAAAAAGCACCAGGTGTTTATACCGCTGAAGGCAAAATATCAGCCTTAGGTTTACGAGTGAGAAAAGGTAAGTGCTATCATGGTTTAAGTGTGAATATTGATATGAATTTACAGCCATTTCAATCGATTAATCCTTGTGGCTATGCCAACTTAGATGTGGTGCAATTAAGTGACTATACAGATCAAGTATCACTACCAAAATGTGGTCAGCAATTATCTCAGGCTTTACATGAGCACTTACAAATATTTGCTTAACTCTACATTCATTAAAATTAAAGAAGTATCGCTGAATATTGAAAATTATTTTTCTAGGTTTATAAAAAGTAGTTACCCACATTTTCTAATAGATTATCCTTATTGTAAGGTTTACTCATGATCTTGATAGCGGATAAACTTTCCTTTATTTTATCATCACTATCAATTTCATTATACCCACTAACTAACATAATGTGCGTATTAGGATAATCTTTCTGAATCACTTTAGTTAGTTCAATCCCGCCCATATTAGGCATAATGATGTCACTAATGACTAAATCATATTGTTTAGTTTCAAGCATTTTAATAGCAGATAAACCATCTGCTGCTGTGTCAACCTGATAATGATTAATTTCAAGGATATCTTTTGCTAAGGCACATAGTGCAGGCTCATCGTCAACAACTAGAATAGAAACATCGTCTTTGTTTTTCTCAACTTTAGTTGATTTATGTTTGGATGGGCTAAAATTATTTTGTTGTTGTCTGGGAATATAAATATCAATTTTTGTTCCCTTACCTTGTTCGGAGTCAACAACAATTTTACCTTTACTATTGTGTATTAAATTATAGACCTGCAACATTCCTAAGCCATTGAAATTATTTCCTTTAGTGGTGAAAAAAGGGTCAAACATTTGTTCTTTAGTGGCTATATCCATTCCAACACCATTATCGATAATGGTGAGCTTAATAAAGTCACCTGAAATTAGATTGAGTTTGATCGCTTCATTATTATTAAGCGTTTTATTTGTAGTGATAATTTGAATTTCACCTGCATCTAGTATTGCTTGTTTGGCATTAATCAGTATATTTTCTATAGCATCTAAAAAACCTTGTCGATCCATAAAAGCTGGCCATAATATTTCATCTAAATGATAGTTGATGTTTATTTTGCTATTGTTTAGCTGTTTAACAAGGTTAGTATTCTCTTTTATTAGTTGATTGATATTGACAACTTCTAAGCCATCTTCTTTGGGGAGAGAGTAGGTCAGTAATTTTTGTGTCAATAACTTACCTCGTTCTCCAGCAGTATTAATTTTTTCAATGTATTTCTGAATGGTTTTATTATCTGTTGTAATATTACTCAATAATTCTGAATAACCTAATATAACCCCAAGAAGGTTATTATAGTCATGTGCTAAACCTGCAGTTAATTTACCCAAAGCATCCATTTTTTGTGAGCGTCGCAATTGCTCCTCCTGAGACATTTGCTGGGTCAAATCATGACAGGTCATGACTAGTAAACGTTCTTTTTCTTCATCTGTTGGTAATTCAGATATAGTGAGTAGCATAGGAAAGGTTTCATTATTTTGTTTTAAACCTTTTATTTGAAGTATTTGAAAATGACTTTTATTTTTTTCACTAAAAATAATATTCGATAAATGGAAGTGATATTTATCGATATCCATTTTATTAATTAATTTTTCAACAGGTTGATTGATAATTTCGTTATGTTGGTAAGCAAACATTTTTGCACTGGATTTATTACAGGACAAGCAGATACCCGTAGCATTAAATGTTAAAACTGCATCCTGTATCGAGTCAATAATCTGTTGCTTTTCCTGTTGTTGAAAATGAATAGTATCAAGATAATTTTTTCTCTCAGTAATATCATGGACCATACCCAAAGATAAAATCACCTTATTGTTTTTATTACGTACATGTTCACATTTTTCATAAACATGGCGTAATTCACCAGTAGACTTTTGAATAATACGATGTTCAATTTGATAACTAGTTTTATTATTGTTTATTGAATCAGTATAAGCCTTGTAAACAGCTTGACGATCATCGGGATAGACCAATTCAAGGAATATATCAAACGTTATCTCAGTACCCAGTGGCAAGCCAAAAATTTGATAAGCTTCATCTGACCAAATTAAGGACTCACTTTTAAGGTCATATTCCCACGAGCCCAAATGGGCAATTTTTTGAGTGTTTTTTAAGCGTGATTCACTTTCCATAGTTTTAACGACTAAATGCTGGATTTGTTCACCAATTTCATTTAATTGATCCGACACCAGCCTTTGAAACATTAAATACATAATGATAATAATGCCTATCATACTCAGTATTTGAATGCCCAATTTTATCCAGATAGTAGTCCAGGTTTGTTCCTGAATAATCACGGTCATTGAGGCAATAAAAACACTGAATATTAGCGCAGTGATAATAATTTTTTTGCAAGCAGGGAAGTTAACAGCAAAAGAATTATTAGTCATAGCTAGTTTCCATAAAATATTGAGTTAATTTTTAGAATTTATAATTGTAGCTTAGATAAACGCCTCTGCCCCAGTGATGGGGAATGGTATTATTTTGATTCGCAAAGTTTAAATCCGCAGCATAAACCTCTTCATCAAGAATATTATCAAGGTATAAACTGATAAAGGAGTGCCTAGGCTTGCCTAGTGACCATAATTTACCGGTATCAATACGGATATTAGCGGTTAATAAATTATAACTGCTGGCTTCAGGGTTAATCTTAGGTGCGACATTGGTGACACTCAGATCTTCTGTGTCTCCGAAATAACTATTAAATATTGAAAAATTAAATCCCTGTTGGTTCTCATAATTAAGGCCAACTTTAGCCATAACCTGAGGGGCAAAAGTACCATTTTCTACGCCACTTTTATTTTTGTTTTGCTGATAGCTGAAATTCGCTTGTAAGTTGAGTTGGGGGTTAACCTCTAATTTGTTTTCCAACTCAACGCCCCAGAATTTGACATAACCTTCATTGGCATGAGTCGTCGGAGTTCCCGGCACACGAACAATCAGATTTTCTAGTTTTGAGTGATATAAAGCTAGGCTATGAATTTGACGCGGTGTTTTATAAGTTAACTGTATATCAAAGGTCGCAATGTTTTCAGGAGCAAGAGTCGAAACCCCCTTGAGCTGTGGTGCGTCCAAATTAGTTTCAACCAGATTTGGGGAACGATACGCTTCACTATACAATAGTTTTAACCATAGATTATCGCCAAAACCTTGGATAAATCCGAGCCTGGGTGACAGATCGGCTTCAATTTCTTTGGGTTTATTCCACTGTCCACCGGCAATATATTTTTGTTTTGGATTGGGCATATAATCAAATTGAACATAGGCGCTAGAACTAGAGTTTGTTGAGTTTTGGGGTAGTCCACGATCAAAGCCTGATTCATTTCTTACATGACTTAATCCGACTAACATATTAGTTTTAGAGTTTACTTTTCCGCGCAAGATAGTTTCAAATAATTGTGCACGTCCTTCTGAATTATTATCGCCTATTGCCTCATTAATTTGCCATTTGGCTGTATCATGGCTATGGCTATAGTTTAGTGATACATCCCAGTCATTATTCAGCTGATATAAATATCCCAGATCAATAAAAACACGTTCTAAGTCAATAGGGTTAGAGGGTAATTGAAATGCGGATGAGGCACTATCCTGAGTATCTTGCATCACCAGAGCGTTAAACGTAAATTGCTTATAGCGCCCATTTAAAAACAGATTATTACTTTTGGGGACTCCTGTTTCATAGGTGCCAACGAAAGCATCTTGATCTGTGATGCCATTGACAGAGTCACCATCAGCTGAAAAATGGTTTAAGGCAATATTCAGGCTATAGTCTTTGTCACCCATTAAATGACTCAGTTGTGCTTGTTTCATACCAAAGCTACCCGCAGTTAATGAGATATTTGAACTATTAACTGAAGTTTTAGCATCTTTAGTGATGAGGTTAATCACGCCGGTCATTGCATTGGTTCCATAAATGACGGAACCTGGTCCGCGAATAACTTCGATTCTATCTAAGCTTTGTAGGGGGAAACCTAAGTAGAGGTCGGAGTTTAATCCTCCATCAGTGGCCTGACGCATTGGACGTCCATTTAATAAAATCAGTGTTTGTCCTTCATGGTGGGATGAATTAGCCGCTCTAATTGAGGTTTTACTATGAAAGTCTTGATGAGAACCGATGACTTGAATACCAACCAATCTATCTAAGATATCGCGCAGGTGGCGGGCTCCATATTGTTTTATTTCCTGTTCAGAAATAACGGTGATAACACCAGGAGCAAGATGTTGTTGTTCTTCTTTACGTGATGCACTGACTACCTTGGTATCTAATAATTCTTCCAATGATAGTGTGTATACCTCGACTTTTTCGTAAGCAATTGATTTTGCAATCATTAAAGAAGCCAGCAGTAAGCCAATACCTTGTCTTATATCCATCACATTTTCCCCTTAGAATTTAATGTCAGTTAACTTAATTATAATATTTCATTATTTGTTGGTTTATTTTTATCATTTAGTTGCAACAAGTTTAAATAACATAATAGCAAGTATAGATAATAATGATTAGTATTCAATAGTTCCCTTAGTAAATATTATTCGTCCAGTAATCTTCTTAAGCGATGCAATAATGTAGAAACACTTAATGGTTTAATCAGTAAGTTTTTATGCAAGGAATCATCCTTAGCTTTAATATGCCTATCATCTGAAAAACCACTGGCCAATTGTATTTTGATGTGAGGGTAGAGTTCTTGAATCTGTTCTGCCAACTGATAACCATCCATTTCTGGCATGACTACATCTGAAAGCACTAAATCAATCGTGGTTGATGATAATAGTATCAGTGCTTCACGGGCACTATTAGCCGTATATATTTGATAACCATATTGAATTAACATTTCTTTGGTCATGTGTAATAATGATTTTTCATCGTCCACTAATAATATTGTTTCATTACCATTAAGCTTATTCTGAACCATTTCTTGGTGTAGATTAGTTTGTTGCAGTTTATCATGCGGTTCATTAACTCTAGGAAAATATAGGGTAAAACGAGTACCATGGCCACTTTCTGTATATACTTTTATGCTTCCCTGACTGCGTTTAACAAAACCATATACTTGACTAAGCCCCAGACCGGTTCCCTTATCTCCTTTAGTAGTATAAAAAGGATCGAATATTCTTTTTTTAGTTTCATCATCCATACCACAGCCGGTATCAGTCATACTCAAACAGACATAATCTCCAACTTTAAGATCAAGTATTTGTGAATCAGTTCCTTGATGGTGTAAATTTTTAGTTTCGATTGTTAGCTGCCCATTTGTCTTTATAGCGTGCATTGCATTGATACTCATATTTAAAATAGCATCTTCTAAGTCGTTACTATCCAGATGAACCGGCCATAAATCATCAGCAAGTTTTAGCACTAGTTTTATTCTTACAGTCAATGTTTTTTCTAACATGTGCTGTTCATCCTGCAAGATGGTATTGATATTGATATTTTTAGCTTCGGAAGTTTGCTTTTTAGAAAATGCCAATAACTTTTTGGTTAATTTGGCACCGCGTTCAGATGCATGATGAATTTGTTGAGAATATTTAAAGAGTTTATCATTAGTTGAATTTTCTAATGCTGAGCTTAATAACTCTGAATACCCACTGACAACACCAAGCATATTATTGAAATCATGGGCGATACCACCGGTTAATTTGCCCAAAGCATCCATTTTCTGGGTTCTGTGGTTTCTTTCTTCTTGTTGTTTTAGTTCGGTAAGATCTAAACAAGATAAAATAAAGCGTTTATGTTTATCTGATTCCTGGGGTAAATTAACGATTGATAGACGCATGGTGAAATTTGCTTGATTATTTCTAGTGGCCACAAGTTCACAATTATTTTCAATGAGTCTGCTTTTAACTTCATGAGTCGAATACGATAAATGTTTTTCAAGTAGTTGAATGGAATCAGGTATAAGTTTTTTAATATTATTACCTATAATTTCATTAGCCTGATAACCAAACAGTTGTTCGGCTGATTTGTTAATGGTTAATACTTTTCCACTATCATCGATAGTGAGTACACAATCAACCATATTATTGAGTATTAATTCCAAATTCTTTTCATTATCTTTTAATTGCTGTTCTGCCTTATCTCTTTCACTCTCTCGTATAGCAATTTTTTTAATCATGGTATTAAAGGAATTAATTAAAGTCCCTGTTTCATCTTTATAATGAGCTTGTATTTGAAAATTATAATCAGCATGTTTAGAAATATTTCCTGCAATTTCGGATAGGCTAAGCAATGGTTTAGTTACAATGGTGGATAGTTTGCCGGCTATAAATAGTGCAATCACAAGTAATAATATTAAAAAGAGCAAAAGGTAGAATGTTATTTCTTTTAGATTTCTTAAATAATCCTGTGTTGAGGCATGTAAATGAAAGCTGCCAATTTGTTTACCTTCAAGGTAAATGGGTTCGATGATATGTAGTTCGAGAGAAGTATAAACATATTGAGTATTCGTATCTGTTGTGATAAATGTTTTAGCTTTATTATTAATAAGATTATGGTGGTGATTATTACTGTATAAGCTGACAAAGTGTTGTTGCTTAGCATCGTAAACATGGGCGTTAAGAATTGATTTGTCATTTTTTAAATAAGATAAGGATAAATGAGCCGTTTCTTTATTATCAAATGCTAAATCGGCAATGGTATAACTACTGACAATTTTTGCGGTTAATATTTTTTCTGCCAGCATGCGTTCTTTTATTGAACGGGTTTCAGAATAATAACCACCACCAAAGCCAATGGATAAAACTAAAAATACGGTCAATACAATGATTGAGGTAATTTTGTTTTTAATTGATAAATTATAAAACCAGGTTTTCATTTATTTTCCATCAGAATTTACAATAATAGCTAACTTTAATAATCTAGGATTAATATTAAAGCCATTTGATTTGGCTTTATTGAGGTTAATTTCAAAACGGAGACTTTCATTGATCATGGTAAAATTAATCAATACTCCTTTGGCTGCATTGCCAGGTTTGTCGGATATGGTTAGTATGCCTTTTTCTTGTGATAGCTTTAGATAGTTATTTAAATGAGTGGTATTAGTGATGAAGAGTAGGTGGCAGTTATTTAATGATATTTGGCTAATATCAATATAATTAATTTTGACTGGTTTGTTTTTTATTTTACCATCTATAGCCCATTCTTCAAGGCTGGAAAATTTCTGACTTGAGCCTTCAACACAAAGGTTAAAATGCGAGGTTTGCTTATTTAATTCTGCATTTTTCGGCCAGTTGATAAAATATGGGAGTTTGACCATAAAAGCTGATTTCATGGCATATTCTTCGGCAGTTTGAGCATGAGCTAATAGCGACAAAAATAATAGCAATATGTGTAAAAATAATTTCACAATCATAAGCTTATATTGATCAACATGGTTTTATCGCGATTAGTCAACATAGTTTTACAACGCTTACAAGAAAAATGCATGTTGAGACTAACGTTCACTTAGCCAGGTTTGCAGGGCCTCTGCAGGCATTGGTTTGGCTATATAATAGCCCTGTGCAATATCACAATTTAATTCTTTTAACTTGTTCCAAATTTTTTCTGTCTCAACGCCTTCAGCGACGACTTTCATACCCATCATATGGCTTAACATGATACAGGTTTTAACAATAACCATTGCTTCTTTATCTTCAAGCATACGCATCACAAACTGGAGATCAATTTTTAGCTCGGAAAAAGGGGCTTGATACAATTGGCTTAAGGAAGAATATCCGGTTCCAAAATCATCAATTGATAGAGAAAATCCTCGCATTCTAAGTCGATTCAATACATCAAGTGAGGAGGTTAGTTCGCTCATCACATCACTTTCTGTAATTTCCAGATTAAACTTGTCGGCACTAATACGACGTTCCTGGGTTAATTTTGTTAATTGTTCAGGTAAACTTAAACTGGTAATATTAGCAGCAGAAATATTCACTGATATTAGAAAGTCCAGGTCACTTTCACTCCATTTCTGACACTGTTTAACAGCAATTTTTACGACTTCTGTAGTCAATGCATCGATAAGGTCATTATTTTCGGCAATCGAAATAAATTGATCTGGAAAAATAAGCCCTTGTTCGGGATGCTGCCAGCGAACTAATGCTTCAACCCCATACAGAGCACCGGTTTCAATGTTTAATTGTGGTTGATAATGTAAAATAAACTCTCTTCGTTCTATTGCATTCAGAATATCAGCAACTGCAAAACTGGTCGTGATTTTGGGTGAATCCATTAAATTGTCATGCAGAGGAATACTATTTAAAACATTAATAAACTCATTGATGGGAAGCGGTTTGTTGAGACTGGCAAGAACAGTCATATTATGTGCTTCAGCTAATTGTTTAGCAGAGTGTAAAACTCTGGCATCAAAACCACTGATGAGGATTAAGGGTAAATGAATTTTCTTACTGGCAAGGTTTCTTATGACTTCAATGCCATCCATTTCAGGCATCACTAAATCTAGCACTAGAACAGCATCGTCTGAGAGTTCGAATTCAAGAAAGTTGATTGCACTTTGTTCTGTAGTGACATTCCAACCTTCATTTTGAGCAACTTCAGCTAGCAAGTCTGAATACAGAGAGTCATCATCTAAAATATATAATTTTCTTGGCTTGTTCATCAATTAACAGTATAGCAAAATAAATAATTTATGCTATTTTTTAAGGAAATATATTTAATAGGATTTTTTTAATAGTTTGATGAACTATTCTTGGCTATATTAATGACTATAGAGTTGCTATTTAAGACAAAATATAATTGCCTTTATCAGTTGATTAGTATGTTTTCACGATTAAATGTTTTTTATATTAGATTATTGTGTAATTTATTATCAATATTAATTTTTTATAAATATTTTAGTTTGCTTTGCATACATTTTTATTTATTCCTAATTGGTACAGTGGCTAGAAAAGTGTCTTATTAAATATAGAATTTTGGATAAAATAATGATCTCTATGTAAACTCAAGTAAGCGATAATACAAAAGAAAATAGCCCGAATACTAGAGCGTTAGCATTAGGATGGTAAGTTTGGGGAAAAAATGGGAAACATCCTTTAGAACAAATGATCCTCAACAAAACTCATTAAAAAGGATTTGCTCTGTGCGCTTTGAAAACGTCCAACTTCTTCTCCTTTAACATAGGCTATAACAGTGGGAAATCCTCTTACCTGATGTCTTCCGGCAATTTTCATATTTTCATCAGCATCAACGACTGAAAGAATAAATTGTCCCTTATATTCATGCGCAACTTGCGTTAATACCGGTTTTAAAATATTGCATGGAGCACACCAGTCGGCACTGATATCACAAAGAACCAGTCGCTCATGTGAGGCTTTAACAACCGTTTCTTCAAAATTTTCTTCCGTAGTATTAACAATGTATTCTGCTGAGTGTTCCATACAAATAACCTTTCTATAGAAATAATGAGTCAATAATCATGGTCTATCGTGATTATACAATTTTGTTTGTTTCAAAAGTTCTGTTGCATGAGGTATAATAGCAAATTAAATTTTTTTAGGAAATCAGCTTTTAGCCGAGTCAGGAGAGGAGTAATAAAATGCGTATTGTGGAAGAAGCTTTAACCTTTGATGATGTACTACTGACACCGGCTTTCTCTAATGTCATGCCTAAGCAGGTCTCACTACAAACCATGCTTACCAAAAAAATCACTTTAAATGTGCCTATGTTAACTGCAGCAATGGATACTGTTACCGAGCATAGAATGGCAATCGCCGTAGCACAGCAGGGTGGTCTAGGTATTATTCATAAGAATATGACAATTGAGCAGCAGGCAAGTGAAGTTAGTCGCGTTAAAAAATATGAAAGTGGTGTTATTCAGGAACCGATTACAATTCATTCTAGCGCTACCATTCAAGATGTACTTAATATAACCAATCAACATGGAATCTCAGGTCTGCCTGTTGTTGATGGCGATGATTTAGTCGGTATCGTCACATCTCGTGATTTACGTTTTGAAAATAATGTCGATAAGCTAGTCTCAAGTGTTATGACGCCAAAAGATAAACTTGTTACAGTTAGTGAAGATGCGAGTAAAGAAGAATTATTACACCTTTTTCATGATCATAGAATTGAGAAGATACTAGTAGTCAATGACAACTTCCATTTACGCGGCATGATTACCGTTAAAGATATTCAAAAAGCAAAAGAATATCCCAATGCCTGTAAAGATGAGAAAAGCCGTTTAAGAGTTGGTGCAGCAGTGGGTACTGGTGCAGAAACAAAAGATCGAGTGGCTGCTTTAGTTGCTGCCGGTGTAGATGTTGTCGTCGTCGATACAGCACATGGCCACTCAATGGGTGTTTTGGAAATGGTTAAATGGGTAAAAACAAATTTCCCTGAATTACAGGTTATTGGCGGTAATATTGCAACAGCCAGTGCTGCCAGAGCCCTTGTTGAAGCGGGTGCTGATGCGGTAAAAGTTGGTATTGGCCCTGGTTCAATTTGTACTACTCGAATTGTTGCCGGTGTTGGTGTGCCGCAAATTACAGCGATTAGTAATGTTTCAGATGAATTAAAAAATGATGAAGTTGGCGTTATTGCTGATGGTGGCATTCGTTTCTCTGGTGACTTTGCTAAAGCGCTTGCAGCCGGTGCTCATTGCGCTATGTTTGGTAGTGTTTTTGCTGGTACGGAAGAAGCGCCAGGTGAAGTTGAGTTATATCAGGGACGTTCTTATAAATCCTATCGTGGCATGGGCTCTATGGGCGCTATGTCTCAACAGCATGGTTCAAGTGATCGTTATTTCCAGGAATCAAAAGAAGCGGACAAATTAGTGCCAGAAGGTATTGAAGGACGCGTTCCATACAAAGGCCCAATGGGGCCAGTTGTTCATCAAATGCTAGGAGGTTTACGCTCATCGATGGGCTATACAGGCTGTGCTGATATCAACACCATGAGAACCAAGCCAGAATTTGTTCGTGTAACCAATGCGGGTATGGTTGAAAGTCATGTTCATGATGTGACGATTACGAAAGAAGCACCAAACTATAGAACTTAAAACAAGTTGAAAGTTCAAAGTTGACAGTTGACAGAAAAATGAACAATTCATCGTTTATTAAACTGCCAACTGCCAACTGCCAACTACCAACTACCAACTACCAACTACCAACTACCAACTACCAACTGACAACTAATCTTCCATGACCGACATTCACGCACATAAAATACTAATCCTTGATTTTGGTTCTCAATATACTCAACTCATTGCCCGACGCATTCGTGAAGCGGGTGTGTATTGTGAGCTTTATGCCTGGGATGTTTCTGAACAGGATATTAAGAGTTTTGAGCCTGCTGGTATCATACTTTCCGGTGGGCCGGAAACAGTTACCGAAGAAGAATCACCATTGGCACCACAATGTGTGTTTGAACTTGGAGTTCCGGTTTTGGGCATTTGTTATGGAATGCAAACCATGACCGCGCAATTAGGTGGTAAGGTTGAAAATGCGGATCATCATGAATATGGTTATGCCAAGGTTCGTGCCAGAGGTCATACACAATTATTACAAAATATTGAAGATCATACTTCAGAAGAAGGTTATGGTTTATTAGATGTCTGGATGTCGCATGGTGACCGTGTGGTGGAAATGCCGGAAGGTTTTATCTTAATGGCATCAACCGATTCAGCACCAATTGCGGGTATGGCTGATGAGCAAAGAAATTTTTATGGTGTACAATTTCATCCGGAAGTGACTCATACTAATCAAGGTCAAAGAATTATTGAACGCTTTGTTCATGATATCTGCGGATGCGGTAAGCTTTGGACACCGGGCAATATTATTGATGACTCAATTGCACAAATCAGAGAACAGATTGGGGATGAAGAAGTTCTGCTTGGTCTTTCTGGTGGTGTTGATTCTTCTGTTGTCGCAGCCTTATTACACAAAGCCATAGGCGATAAACTCACCTGTGTATTTGTTGATAATGGCATGCTGCGTTATAAAGAAGGCGATCAGGTCATGTCGACTTTTGCACAACACATGGGCGTTAAAGTTATTCGTATTGATGCAGAACAACGCTTTCTGGATAAATTGGCAGGAAAAACCGATCCAGAACAAAAGCGTAAAATTATTGGTAATTTATTTATCGATATTTTTGAAGAACAAGCCAATAAATTAACTAATGCCAAGTGGCTCGCTCAAGGTACGATTTATCCCGATGTGATTGAATCGGCAGGGGCAAAAACAGGCAAAGCACATTTAATTAAATCTCATCATAATGTTGGTGGTTTACCTGATTATATGAAGCTTAAATTATGTGAACCATTAAGAGAATTATTCAAAGACGAAGTACGTAAACTTGGTGTCGAACTTGGTCTACCATATGATATGGTTTATCGCCATCCATTTCCGGGTCCTGGTCTTGGTGTACGCATCCTTGGCGAAGTGAAAAAGGAATATGCAGATATTCTCAGACTTGCTGACCATATTTTCATAGAAGAATTATTAAACCATGATTTATATCATGGAGTGTCACAAGCCTTTACGGTTTTCCTACCAGTAAAATCAGTTGGTGTCACTGGTGATGGCCGAAGATATCAATATGTAGTTGCGCTAAGAGCTGTTGAAACCATTGACTTTATGACCGCTCGATGGGCTCATTTACCGTATGAATTTCTTGATAATGTGTGCAGAAGAATTGTTAATGAGGTTGAAGGTATTTCTCGTGTTGTTTATGATATTACCGGTAAGCCACCTGGAACTATTGAGTGGGAATAAGCAATTAATCAGGTTAAATTATGTCACATATTTGTATTATTGATGATGATGAAACATCTAGAGCTTTTGTGGCAATGGCTATGGAAGCTGCAGATCATGAAGTAACTGAATGCGAAAGTGCAACAACCTTTGTTTCACAATATTTAAATACGTCATTTGATTTAATTATTTCTGATGTTTATATGCCTGATATGGATGGCTATGAATTATTACGTACAATAAAAGAAAACTCAGGTGTGCCAGTGATTATTATGTCAGCTGGTAGTAGTTATGATTTAGGCAATAAACAAAAACTAAACTTAACATTGGAAATGGCTAATGACTTTGGAGCAGATGCTGTTCTATCAAAACCAATTGATGCTGATAAGTTAATTGAACTGGTTGATGAGAGTATTGCTAAATATTTGGCTTAGTTATTAATAGTCTAACTATAAGTATTCTCTTCTCGTTTAAATTATAAACTCAACATGGTTCTGTAGTCTTATTATAATCCTCAATATATTCTTCTGTATCCTGGTAGCGAGTACCACCACAAGAAAATGATGTTAATACCTTGTTATACATAAAATCGATATAGAATACTCTTAAATATAAATTTTCATCGGTTAAACGGTGATTTTTAGTTACCTGAAAAGCCTGATGTACTAAGTTTCTATTCATTCTCAAATTCGGTCGACTGAAATCTTTATTAGCAAGCGATTGATCCATGGTTAAGGCCTGTCCTGGATAGTTCTGACTAGCTAGCTTTAATTCATCAAGACCAGAAAAAGCATAAGTGGTATAAGGTTCGTAAGGCGTGATAGTACGTATTACGCCAGAACCCAAATAAACTTGAATTTCAAAAATCTGATTATTTTCAAACATTTTAGAAGCTAAGTCGATAAACTCATCAATTTGCCCATCCAATGAACTTTCATAACGTTTAAAATGTTGTCTTTTCTGGTAAAACTCCTGATCACCAATATAGTAATTTTTGTATAAATTTAGCTTTTCTAACGCTTCATCATGGGATATACCCCTAGCATACCTAAGTTTCTGATAATTTAAGAAAACCTGATAATCGGTAATTAAAGAAGAACTAGAGCTAAAATAAGCCCATACGTTTCCAGAGTAACTATTTAAACGAAAGCCTTCCAGGTATTCGGTATGTTTGAAACGTAAATTTTTCATTGCCCAGAGAGACTTATGAATATTCTCTTTATTTATACCAGCACAAATATCAAAATCAAATTTGTGTTCCAGTTCAAGTTCCAGAAATTCATTTAAGGTGTAAGCTGTTGGACAGAAAGGGTTATTAGAATATCTGATCTCAATTAGATTTGAGCCGAAAATAATACGAGCTTTATCGATAATGGTCCGTTCATATAAATCGTAAAGTTTATCAAAGACCAGATCCATTTTAAGATCCAGTTTAGATTCTAAACGGCTACGTATAAACAAGCCTTCTTTCTTTTCGATATCTTTGGCGATATTTATGCTTTTATGGGGATCCCATAAGTTATCCATGATCTTTTACTCAATGATTAGAGGAATATATGAAATTGAATTATAAAACTCTATTATTACAGAATTATGGTTTTTCTAAAGGATAACTTAATTTATAACTAATGTAATACTTATAAATGTTGGCAACATATTGAACCGTTTCTTTACCAACAATTTTACCTGCTGCAATTTCAACATGATTAAACCATTTATTAGGATCTAATCCCATTTTTTTTGCCATTTTTCTCATTTTTTTTACTCTATTGGGACCAGCATTATAGGCTGCCCAGGAAAAAGCAAACTGATCAACCGGGCTCATTTCTTTTTTAGAGTAATAACGGTTTCTCAAAAAAGCTAAATATTTAGCACCTGCATGAATATTATTATCGACTATATGAATATCTGATATATTGATATTCCTATCGGCAGCAGTACTTGGCAATAATTGCATCACGCCAACGGCACCTTTTTCACTTGTTTTTGATTGATCTAATCCTGATTCCTGATAAGCCTGGGCCATTAAAGCAAGATAATCAAATCGATATTTTTTACCATATTTCTTAAATATTTCAATAAAACGTTTAAATTTTTTAATTTCTTCCGGTGTATTAGGATTTTTAATCCACTTGGTATTTTTAAAATAACGTTTAAATAATATATTGCCTAACAAAGTACCCGGTTTATAGTTTTGAGCAAAATTCATGATGCTCTTTTTAAGCTCCTGATTTTCTTTTCTGACAGCCCAGCCAATTTTATTATCCCTAGCCAATGCCAGGTTTTGATTAACATGGATATCCGGTAAAATTTTCTGCCATAAATGAGCCAGATAGTCATCCACAATAGTAATATCCTTAACACCCGAGTTAACCATTTCAAGGATATCTTCGGCCATTAAATGGGGATCTGCAACTTCGATTTTAATTGGCGGTAAATTCATTTCTTTTAGACGTTTATTACATTGCTCAAGATGTTCTATGTAACTGGTACCATTAAGCGCATATACAGTTTTACCTGATAAATCTTCGACCATACGAATTTCGGGATTATTTTTATTGGTGACGATTAATTCACTGGCTTTCATTTTTCCGCCACTGGCAAAATCAACTTTTTCTAAACGTTTCGGCGTAACAGTGAGATATGTTGCAGCAATATCACCTTTTCCAGCTAATAAATTTGGAATTAATTGATTAAATGTAACTGGAATTAACAGAATATGTACTTTATCACTTTCTTTTTTGATGTTTCTATTAAGATACTTTTCATAAGCCTTTAGGTAGTCAATCTGAATACCCTTTGGCTGTCCCTTATCAAAGAAGAAATCTGTTTTACTATAAACGACTAAGGCTCGAATATAACGTTGTTCAATCATTTGTTTAAAAGTGGGGAAATGACTAATACCTAATGAGCTGATCATTTGATCAAGTTCAATAAGTTCGTTATCCGTTTGATTAGCCTTAATGTTATTAACTGAATTATTGTATGAAGGTTTTTTTAAAGGAGAAAGTGGCGCGCAATTAGTTAATGTGCCATAAACCAATAAGGCAAATAATAAAAATCTAAGAAAAACTTTTTCTATTTTCATATTGTCTATATATCAATGATACACCATTAATTCAAAGGTCTAATAAGTATTACTTATTAGATATTCTACCACAAGAATGCGGCCCCGAAAACTCCGCTTGAATCGCCATGTAGTGCTGGCTTTAGGTCAGTTTTAACCTGATCTGAAAAAATATACTGCTGCCAAATGTTTGGAATATTGTCATAAATGCTATTAATATTAGATAAGCCTCCTCCTAAAACAATGATATCCGGGTCAATAATATTAATTATTGAAGCTAAAGCCATAGCTAGTTTAAGCTGATATTGCTGTAAAAAGACTTGTGCCAGAACAATACCTTGTTCAGCATGTTGTATAAGCATTGGTACATTCTCAGCTTTACCACCGGCAAGTTTATAACGCTTTAATAATCCTGGTCCTGATAAATGTGTCTCAATACAGTCTTTTTTCCCACAATAGCAATCTATACACTTAGATAGAAGTTGTTTATTTAACGTATTATCAATAGGTTTAAACACAGGTAAAGGATTATGTCCCCATTCACCGGCAATTAGGTTTTTCCCCTCAATTACTTGTTGATTAATGACAATACCACCACCTACGCCGGTGCCAAGAATCACACCAAATACAACTTGTGCATTTTGTGCATTGCCATTAGTTGCTTCAGATACAGCCAAACAATTCGCATCATTACTGATACGAATAGGGCGAGATAATTTTTTTTCTAAATCTTTTTGTAATGGCTGGCCAATTAAACAAGTTGAATTAGCATTTTTAACTAAACCTGTTTGTGCAGAAATTGCGCCCGGTATTCCTATGCCAACAGAAGCATGAGTTTGAAACTTAGTTTCAGCATCATTGATAAGTTTTATAATAGCATCAATGGTTTGTTGATACTGTCCCTGAGGGGTATTACAGCGCTGTCGGTAAAGTTCCTGGTATTGTCCGGTATTATTCTCCTGTAGGGCCACAATTTCAATTTTAGTACCGCCAAGATCAATTCCAATTTTCATACACTTCACCATTTTAATATGAAATTTAATAACAAAATGTTATGCTGAAACCATATGTTTAGTCAAAATTTAAGTGAAAGTTATATCAAAAGTTAAATAAAAAGTGCTTATGTCTTCAAATATTATATCCGTAGAACAAGCGAATACATTGGATGGCTTGTTTTTAGAACGACTTCAATTAACACCAGATAATATTGCTTATAGTCAATTTGATAAAAGTTCACAGCAATGGATTGAAGCTAGTTGGACACAAATTTCCGATCGCATCGCTCAATGGCAAGGTGCTTTGGCTCAAGAGCAATTAGTTGCTGGTGATCGTGTTGCATTAATGCTTAAAAATAGCATTGAGTGGGTTATCTTTGACCAGGCTGCATTGAGTTTAGGACTGGTTGTGGTGCCACTTTATCTTGATGATCGACCAGACAACATTGCCTATATTTTAGATGATGCGAATGTAAAATTACTTTGTATTCAGGAACAACGTCTTTGGAAACGTCTAAAACAAGCTTTCGTTGAAAATAAAAATCCAATTAAATCCTTATCCAGAGTCGTGCTACTAGAGAAAAGTATTGATAAAAATAGTGAAGATGAACGCTTATACCTAGTCGATGACTGGTTACCAAAAGACTATCAATTATTATCCGAAAGAGAAGCTGATAAACATGATTTAGCAACAATTGTCTACACTTCTGGAACCACTGGCAAACCCAAAGGAGTGATGTTAAGCCACCATAATATTTTATCGGTAGCTTATGCAACAGCAACGCAGTTTTTTCTGTCATTCGATAAAGAAGTGTTTTTATCTTTTTTACCTTTATCTCATACGCTTGAGCGAACTCTGGGTTATTATTTGCCTGTTATGGTTGGTGCTAAAGTTTGTTATTCGCAATCTGTTCAGCAACTAGCCTCTGAACTTTTATTGCATAAACCTACGATATTAATATCAGTTCCACGTATTTACGAGCAAATCTACGGCAAGATTCATGCACAGCTAAACAAATCGTCATGGGTAAAGCGGAGCTTATTTGCATTAACGATTAGTGTTGGTTGGCAGGTGTTTTTAAGAAAACAAAATCATCACCAGATTCGTTTGTGCCCTACATGTTTGTTATGGCCAGTTTTAAAAAGTCTGGTTGCAGATAAAGTGTTGGCAAAATTTGGTGGTCAATTAAGAATAGCCGCATCGGGTGGTGCAGCGATTCCTTTTCCTGTTTCTAAATTATTTTTAAGCTTAGGTTTAAACTTGTTGCAAGGTTATGGTCTAACAGAAACAAGCCCTGTTGTTTCTTTTAATAGAAGCGAACAAAATGTGCCCAGGTCTATTGGTCAACCACTGGATTGTATTGATGTAAAACTGGGTGATAATAATGAATTATTAGTTAAAAGTCCGGGCTTGATGTTAGGTTATTGGAATAATCATAGTGCGACTACTCAGGTTATTGATAATGATGGTTGGTTTCACACTGGGGATCAGGCTAGTATTGATTCTCAAACAGACATTATTACTTTAACCGGGCGAATAAAAGATATACTCGTGATGTCCAATGGTGAAAAAATTCCACCTTCAGATATTGAAAACACCATTGTTATTGACCAATGGTTTGACCAGGCATTATTGATTGGAGAAGGAGAGGCCTTTTTAAGTGCGGTTCTTGTTTTTAATGCAGAAGCCTGGACTAGCCTGGCTAAATCTATCAATTTAGATCCTTTTGATAAAAAAAACCTGGAACATAAGAAAATTCATCAACAAGCGGTTCAAAGACTAAAGATATTGCTGCATGATTTCCCTGGATACGCAAAAATTAGACGGGTAATTTTGTCACTAGAACCGTGGACTATCGAAAATGGACTTATCACTCCTACGCTTAAAGTTAAAAGAGTTAAAGTGATTGAGTTATATCAAAAACAGATAGAAGCAATTTATCAGTAAGTTTACTGTATATGAATACGGCTTATAAATTAAACATAAATCGATCTAATTTCCTGTATTAATTGATTAGATTCTTTAAGTGCTTGTAAAGTTAACTCCGGTGACATTTGCCCGAGTGCAATTTTTTTGAAAACAGGAATTTTATTAATATTTACATTTGAGTTCTTTTTAGAACCAAATAGGGTGTAGATATGAGCCAAATTAACAACATCTGCTAAATCGGCTGGCTTATCGGTATCTCTTTGCCAATTCTCAACTTCTTTTGCTGCGGTTATCATCGCCTTAGGAAAATTAAATGATTCTAAGATCATGGTGCTTATCTGGTGACTAGCTTTTAATAGAATGTGATTAATTTTCTTTTCGTCTGTAATAATTTCCGGGTAGGAAGCGAGTTTATTAATGATGGCAATTTTGCCAATATCATGAAGTAAGCCTGCTAATAAAGCTTCTCCAGTATTGATTCTTCCAGTCAGTTTGGCGATAACAAATGAAATAGAAGAAATTCTAATACTATGCTTCCACAACAAATCGAAGTATTTTAATAATGCTTTATTATTTGTTTTAAATAATTCTTTGGTTGTAAATGCGGTCACGTATTGACTAGTAATCGTTGTACCTAAGACAGATATGGCGCTTTTGCATTCTGTTATTTCACGCCCTCTAAAATAAACTGAACTATTGGCTACTTTAATAATTTTAGCTGTTATCGCCGGTTCTGTCATGACAATTTTAGCAATATCATCGATTGTTGCTTCTTTACTATCGATTAATTCACGAATTCGAAAAGCAATATCCGGCATGCTGGGTAGTTCAATTTTACCCTGGCGAATATCTTTAGTGACAGCAAATAGGATCTGCTCAGTATCACCGAGCTCTTCTTCAACAATAAATTGTTTTTTTTCTTTTTTAGACAGTTCCTGCATTATTTTATCTGCAACAACAATAATCTTGCACTGATTTTCTGCCGTTACTTTATAACGGCTTGGTCTTAGCTGAGCAATTGGGCCTTTAGCCTGAGGACTTCCAGCTTTAATATTGCTAACTGTTGAATCAACACAGTCTAATTTAATACTGCCTTCCAGTAAAAAGAACTGACCAGGAACATTGGCATTTGACTGCAAAATGACATCATTCGGTTGAAAATGAAAGGCCTTAACTTTGTCACAAATATATTTTATTTGTGAAGCAGTTAGTGATTCAAATACCGGAAACTGTTTTAGTTCTGATGGAGAAAGATCTGATTTATTCATTCAAAGAATTCATTTTTATCTAAAATAAGTAAATTTCCTATGTGCAAAGTATAGGTTAAGTTTAAAATAAATGGAACAAATTAAGCTTCACGCTGATCTATTTTTTCTATACTATCAAGTACAATTTGTAATTGCATAAGCAGATCCTCTAGCTTAGAGTCAATACTATCTGACTTTTCTTTACAGGCCATTTCCAGAGATAAGGAAGCCTGTTGTAATTCAATCATTCCCAGATTGCCAGCTAAGCCTTTTAAAGTATGTGCAAGATTAGATGAAGCATTGGGGTTATCATCTTTTAATGTTTTTAGGAAAGTATTTTTAAAATCTTGTTCCTGATTAAAAAATTTCAATAATAATCGCTTGTATAAAGCTACATTATTTTGAGTCGTTACTAAACCTGCCTGGAGATCGATTCCGGGCATTTCCGGAAAGCCATTTTTATCAATTGCAATGGCAACTTGTTCCCGACTGGATTCTGCCTGCAGGGACGAAGCATCTACTTTTTCAGAAGGCGTTACCCATTTTTCAGAAGGCGTTACCCATTTTGCAATGGTGGCAAACATTAATTCTGGTTTAATGGGTTTGCTAATATGATCATTCATACCGGCATTGAGGACTTTTTCTTTATCACCCACTAAAGCATGGGCTGTCATAGCAATAATGGGTAAGTCTTTATATTGGCTTTGTGCACGTATGTGTTCTGTTGCCGTATAACCATCCATAATAGGCATCTGACAGTCCATTAATATTCCATCAAATGATTCTTGTTTAAGAATATCCACGGCTTCCTGGCCATTATTGACGGTGGTTACCCGAATGTTATAACTGCTTAATAATTCAACGGCTAATTCCTGATTAATGGGATGATCTTCAACTAGCAATAATTTTGCTCCGGCAATTTTGTTAATATCAGCAGCAGAGACGTCGTGTTTCACCTCCTGTTTTGGAATTTTCTTTCCTGCCAGAGAATAAATGATTGTATCTAAAATGGTTAATGGCGTGCTGGGTTTTTTAAGAAACCCGGATAGTTTAATATCCAGTGACATATTCTCAACGTCTTCTAAATTAGTTCCAGATAGTAATATGACTAATGGTTGATGTTTTATTTCAGAATCATTTTGGATTAACCGTGTTGTTTCAATTCCATCTAAATCAGGCATTTTCCAATCGATAATCATGACATCAAAGGGGGTATTTTTATCATATTTTTTCACTAACTCAACTGCATTATGACCTGAACTAGCCTGGGCAACTTCAAAACCAAACTGCTTTAACATATTAGAATAGATATTTATGGATATTTCTTCGTCATCGACAATTAGAAAACGTTTATGTTCCAACTTAGCAGCTAAAAGGTGATGAGAAGGAAGTAATTGTTCCTGTTTTTGAAAGGGAATAGTAAAATGAAAAGTACTGCCTTTTTCATATTCACTTTCAACCCATATTTCCCCCCCCATTAACTCTACCATTTGCTTGCTAATGACTAAACCAAGTCCCGTTCCGCCATATTGACGGGTAGTGGATTCATCGCCCTGACTAAAAGGCTTAAATAATTCATTTTGTTGCTCTTGTGTCATTCCAATGCCCGTATCGGCAATAGAAAAGTGTAAATTAGGAGTGTCATCATTCATCTCTTTAATTTCTATAGAGACAATTACAGAACCGCCTGCAGGGGTAAATTTTATGGCATTATTACTTAAATTAAGCATAACCTGTCCAAGACGCAAGGGATCCCCTTTTAATTCGGTAGGGAGATCATGAGGAAGATTAAACAATAAAGTCACTTTGTTTTTTTCTGCGACACTTCCAACCGTATTAGCCAGATTGTTCATCAATTCGTTAAGATAAAAATTAATTGATTCAATTTTCATCTTCCCTGCCTCTATCTTAGAAAAGTCTAAAATATCATTGATAATTCCCAGTAGATTTTGTGCTGAAAATTGGGCTTTACTTAAAAAATTATACTGTTTATCGGTTAGTTTAGATTTTAAAACCAGATCAATCATACCGATAACCGCATTCATGGGCGTACGAATTTCATGACTCATATTAGCCAGAAACGTACTTTTTGCCTGATTTGCCACAACAGCAATTTCTTTTGCTTTAACTAATTCTGAGGTGCGTTCTTGAACGGTTTTTTCTAAGCTTTTCTTATGCTCAAGCAAATCATTATTCACTTTATCAATTTTTTGTTTTTGAGTTTCAAGGTGGTTTATATTTTTCTGAAACCGTAAGGCTAAATACTTGAAGTCTTTAATATAAAAGTTGGAAGGTATGTCTTGAGAGTTTTTATCAGAAGAAATGGATAATAATAAGCTATTAAATGCGCTATAAACATTTTTTTTAAGAAAGTAAAAACTAATGATATAAAAAAGTAAGAGTATCAGTAATAATAAAACAATAGGACGGTAAATAATGCTAAACAATTCATGCTTAAGATAGTCATGATTGATTTCATAAATTAGAGTTATTTTTTTATGCTCAGTAATTTCAAAAAAAGAAGAACGAATATATAAATTTTTTGGGAGGTCGGAAGGCTGAAGCCGGTCAATAGATTGAATATCGCAATTTAAATTTTGAGGTGGCTTGTCCTCAGTGCTTAATAAAATACGACATTCGGGATCAGTGATATAAATGCTTTTAACCTCTTTATTAATACTATTGTGATTATCAAGAAGGCTTTTTAA
>JADGAU010000035.1 GCA_015231865.1 Gammaproteobacteria bacterium
ACAATTATTTTATTTAGAAAATTAATAAAACAATATGAATTTTTTAATAATCATATATAATTAATTTTAATTAATATAACTTTAACTGTAAATATTTTTATTTTTATTAAATCTGTTCCAGTTCTTTAACTGGTAAATATTCTATTACTTAAGTTTCTAAAAAATCAAGCAATAAGCGTGTTTTTAGTACAAAGATAACTATAATTAAAAATACAGATATAAATTAGTATGTTACCTTGATCTGTTAAACTAAATACTATAATATTGTCTTATATTCCAACTACTGTGGAATATTTGCACCACTCTGACTATATAAGGTGACAAAAGGCAAATTAAAATGGCAGCTAGAAAGAAAAACTCAAAAATAGATTCAAACCTTAGTTTCAGGGGCATCAAAGAAAGTACTTTATTAGCTTTTGTGGGAGTTAGTCTGTTTCTAGTTCTATCTTTGTTTTCTTATTCTCCTAAAGATCCTGCCTGGTCTCATAGTATTTCGTCAATGCTTGAAACTCAAGTCATTAATTTGGGTGGAAGATTTGGAGCTCATTTTGCCGATATCAGTTTTTATTTATTTGGAATTGTTGCTTATTTAATCCCTATTATTACGGTTTTCTTAGGCTGGTTTATCTACCAGCAAATGAATAAAAAGTTAGCTCATAATAAGCTGATTTATACTTTAAGAGCAACTGGCTTCATATTAACCATTGTTTCTGCCTGTGCAATTTCCACTATGCATTTTTTTGATGCTGGTATTGATTTACCCTCAAATATTGGTGCCGGTGGCATAATCGGTGATTTAAGTTCTAGTTTATTAACCCGTTTTTTTAGTTTTATTGGTTCTACCTTAGTTCTATTAACCTTATTTTTTATTGGCTTTACCTGGTTAACTAATTTTTCATGGCTTTGGTTAATTGATATCACTGGAAAGTGGATGATGTATTTCATTAGTCTAAATGTATACGCTGCATTAAAACTTTTTCACTATTTTAAAAATCAATTTTCAGACTACCTGCATCAGCGTAGGTCAAATAGGCAAGCATTAGCAACGACTATTGATATAACAGAAGAACCTAGCAAGAAGCAAAGCAGATTTGGACAATTCCTTGAAAGATTAACTTCTAAAGAAGAAGATATTATTGAAATTGAAGAAGTAAAAATCGAAGAAGCTGATATCGAAGAAAAGTCGAAGAAAATATTGGAAATAAGAACCTATGATGATAGCAGTGAAGACAATTATGAACCAGGTCAGGATGACCAATCTTTATCCGAAAAATTTCAAGAATCGATAAACCATTTAAGTGATAAAATTGTACCTGCTTTTTTAAAGAAAAACGCTGATGAGGAGCAGAACAATAATGAGGAATTATTTTCTCATGATGAGCCTATAGAAAAAATAGATCCTGTTTTTAATGGTTTTGGGGATAACGAAATTAATATTAAGGATAGTGATGATGATATCATCGAATCTTTTGTAAACAATTCTTCGTTAAACAATACTTCGTTAAACAATGATGATGAAGCAATTCAAAACAATGAAGCGGTATCAAATGTTAAGTCCAAACAAAGTTCGTTTAGCAACCCTTTTTCAAATCCTTTAATTCATAGTTCAGATGACAAAATATCCACGACAGTAGTTCAGGCTAAAACAATTGATGTAAAGATTAAAGATGATAGTTCAAAGACGCCAAC
Source organism: Gammaproteobacteria bacterium (assembly GCA_015231865.1). Taxonomy (GTDB): domain Bacteria; phylum Pseudomonadota; class Gammaproteobacteria; order GRL18; family GRL18; genus JADGAU01. The sequence goes on from JADGAU010000035.1 coordinate 1,690, forward strand.
ATCAAGAGTGCTTAAGGAAAGTCAATCTAAATTATTTAAACATGATGTTATTGACCAATTGCCACCTTTAAGCTTATTAGATAAGCCTAAGCCTAAGAAGCAAATGACAACCAAAGAGCAATTAGAAGAGCTATCAAGAAGAATAGAAGAAAAGCTTGCTGATTATAATATGACTGTTGAGGTTGTTGCAGTTCAGCAGGGCCCTGTTATTACGCGATTTGAATTAGAACTGGCCCCAGGCATAAAAGTTAGTCAATTAACCAATCTTTCTAAAGATTTAGCAAGGGCTTTATTAGTTGTTAGTATTCGAGTTGTGGAAGTTATAGCCGGTAAATCTACTGTTGGTATAGAAATTCCTAATGAATATCGGGAAATTGTCCCCTTTTATGATGTTTTAAATTCTAAAGATTATACTGAGAGTAAATACTCCTTACCTTTAGGTTTAGGTCATGATATTAGTGGCGAGCCCGTCGTTGCAGATTTAGCGAAAATGCCTCATTTGCTTGTTGCTGGTACCACAGGGTCTGGTAAATCGGTTGGTGTTAACTCAATGATTTTAAGTATGTTATTTCATGCAAATGCAGATGAACTTCGTTTGATTATGGTCGACCCAAAAATGTTGGAATTGTCTGTTTATGAAGGGATTCCTCATTTATTATGCCCCGTAGTTACCGATATGATGGAAGCAGCTAATGCCCTAAGATGGTGTGTGGCTGAAATGGAACGTCGCTACAAACTTTTATCAGCACTAGGTGTTAGAAACATCGGTGGTTATAACAAAAAAGTAAAAGATGCAATTGATGCAGGTGAACCTTTACTTGATCCTTTGTTTGAACCACATCCAATGAAAGCAAGTTTACGTCCGGATCCGCTAGAACCTCTTCCATACATAGTCATTGTTATCGATGAATTTGCAGATATGATGATGGTTGTTGGTAAAAAAGTTGAAGAATTGATCGCCAGATTAGCTCAAAAGGCAAGAGCAGCCGGTATGCACTTGATTCTGGCTACTCAACGTCCATCTGTTAATGTTGTTACCGGATTAATTAAAGCCAATGTTCCAACTCGAATTGCATTTCAGGTTTCTTCCAAAATTGACTCTAGAACAATTTTAGATCAAATGGGAGCAGAAGCCTTATTGGGTAATGGTGATATGCTTTTTCTACCGCCAGGTACAGGTATGCCTCAACGTGTCCATGGTGCATTTGTATCAGATGATGAAGTTCATGCAGTAGTCAATGACTTAAAATCGAAGGGCAGTGCAGAATACATCGAAGAAATTTTAACCGGTGCCGGAGTTGATGCAGTTGCTGGAATTTTAGGTGAAGATAATGCTAATGAATCCGATCCTTTATATGATCAGGCTTGTGCGATTGTCATTGAAAGTAGAAAAGCTTCTATTTCAAGCATTCAGCGTCGTTTGAAAGTTGGTTATAACCGTGCGGCAAGAATGGTGGAAGATATGGAAGCGGCTGGTTTAGTTTCTAAAGTTCAATCAAATGGACAACGTGAAGTGTTAGCACCTCAAAACTGATATTATCCTTCTCAGGACATTTATATTAAGATGCCTGAGAAGGTGTGATGGTTAATCTTCTAAATCCCAATGAATATTTCTAATTTTATTGTAAAAATTTTTGAATTCTTTACGTTCAATAAATTCATCATGTTTTCTTCTCTTTTTATGCTTTTTCTTCATTCGGGAATCTTTGATATAAAAATCGTCAGACAAATCATATAATGACTTAGAAGCATTAACATAATTCTTAAAATTATTATCATTGGAAAAAGTTTGTTTTTTCATTAAATTCGTTTCTCTCAAAACATTTATAAAGTAAATAAGTTTTATCTTTTAGAAGAAGGCAATTTATTGCTTCTTCAACATGATTTATAGACTTTAAATCAATAAAATTCCAACGATTTTTTTTTATGCTTTTGATTAATTTTTTTTATTGTATTTGTTATCGAAAAATATAAAATCTTTTTTGATTAATATTAATCAGGTATACTGAATTAAGTCTTTAACTAATATAAATATCAATGAAAACTATTAAAATTTTTACAATCCATCTTTTGCTATCGATCTTTACATCAGCCTATGCAGGTTCTTATGCCTTAGATAAATTTTATGAAAAGACGCATACCTTTAGTGCAACTTTTGAACAAAAAGTAAAAACGCTTGACGATAAATCAATTCAGACATCTAAAGGTCATATTTTAATTAGTCGACCAAACAAGTTTGTGATGGTGTATTCAGAGCCAGATCAGCAACAATATGTTTCAAATGGAAAAGTTCTTTGGATTTATGATAAAGACTTAGAGCAAGTTACGATAAAAAAGTTTGATAAGGAAATGAGAAGTTCGCCGGTTCTGGTTTTAAGTGGAAAAAATGAATTGCGTGAGTTATACAATATAGAAGAAAGCTCTGATTACGGTAAACCTGAACAGGACATATTTGTATTAAAGCCAAAAATTGTCTCTGGAGAAGAAGCAACAACACAATTTTCTCGCGTCGAGCTTGTTTTTGTTTTTGAGAAACTCCAGGAATTAAGAATGTGGGATCATTTTAATCATATCACCATCCTATCTCTTAATGACCAAAAATTAAATGAGGCTGTTCCTGACAGTACCTTTAACTTTATTATTCCTGATAATATTGATGTTTTGGATAATACTATTCAGTGAACAGTGAACAGTGAACAGTGAACAGTGAACAGTGAACAGTGAATAATAACTGGCAGCCGCTTGCGGAAAGAATGCGTCCGCTAAGTATTCAGGACTATGTTGGGCAGGAACATCTATTAGGTAAAAATAAGCCCTTACGCTTAGTCCTCGAAACAGGCAATTTACATTCACTAATTTTATGGGGCCCGCCAGGTAGCGGCAAAACCACATTGGCCAGATTGCTGGCAAATAGTACGGACTATGAATTAATTAATTTATCTGTGGTTATGTCGGGTGTTAAAGATATTCGTTCATCTGTAAAACAAGCTCAGGACAATAGACAAAACGCGGGTAAAAATACACTTATTTTTGTCGATGAGGTGCATCGCTTTAATAAATCTCAACAAGATGCTTTTTTACCTTATGTTGAAGATGGTACGTTTGTCTTTGTTGGTGCAACAACGGAAAATCCCTCTTTTGAACTTAATAATGCACTTTTATCAAGAACTCGAGTCTATTTATTAAAAACTTTATCAGATGACAGTTTAATGCAGTTAATTAATCGTTCACAAGAGAAAATGTCCGCAGGTCCTGGTGCACCAATTGTGTTACCGGATAAGATAAAAAATCAAATTATTTTTCATGCTGATGGTGATGCCAGGCGACTTTATAATGTCTTAGATCTAATGTTTGAGCAGGCAATGGTTTTTAATGAACAAGATCAATGTTTCTACCCAGATGAGGAATTAGTTGCTTATTTAATGAACCACTCACCCAAGCGCTACGATAAAGGTGGTGATATTTATTACGACCAGATTTCCGCCTTTCATAAATCGGTGCGAGGATCCTCTCCTGATGGTGCATTATACTGGATGTCAAGAATGATCGAAGCCGGTTGTGATCCTTTATATATTGCCCGGCGATTATTGGCAATTGCCTCGGAAGATATTGGCAATGCAGACCCAAAAGCGATGACTATCGCTTTAAATGCCTGGGATGCCTTTCATCGTTTAGGCCCTGCTGAAGGTAATAGAGCGATTGCTCAGGCGGCAGTCTATTGTGCGGTTGCACCCAAAAGCAACGCAGTTTATATGGCGTTTAAAGCGGCCACAGAGGCAGCTAAGAATTCTCCCTCATTTGAAGTCCCACATCATTTAAGAAATGCGCCCACAGCACTATTAAAAGAACAGGGATATGGTGCTGAGTATCGATATTCTCATGATGAAGAAGAGGCTTTCTCCGCTGGCCAGACTTATTTGCCAGAAGAGCTGGGTGAATTAAAATTTTATCATCCGGTTGAACGGGGACTAGAAATTAAAATTAAACAAAAACTGGATTATTTAAAACATAAAAACAGTATAAAATCATAAAATTAATGACTTAAGATTTAAAACTAAGAATTGTCGGATAAATATATCAGATTTTTCCTATAGTAAATTATTTGCAAAAGATTTATCCTACACAAATTGATAAAAACTCTAACAGAGTCATTAAACCTAGAAAACGCAATAGCCATCTATTACGATAGCCTAAAGCACTAAATCTTATGGATTTTCTGGAACATTTAGACCGCACCCGTACGGTGAGTACGAATGAAGCCTAAATAACCCAGTAAAACCCCTAATCTTTAGCACTTTATTCTATCTCATGACGATGTCAACTGAGTTTTCTAGGTTAAAAAGGTAAGAATTATTAAATTGTTGTTCGCATAATAATATATTTATATGATATAAACCGTCAAAAAGTGACGCCTTTGAAATATAGAATAGACTTAGTTTTTAAATGAACACAATTGAATTTAGTAAAATAATCAGGAATAAAAATGGACGCAAATAAACAAAAAGCATTAGAAGCTGCTCTAGGGCAAATAGACAGACAATTTGGTAAAGGTTCAGTCATGAAACTTGGAGATAAGGGAGTGACTAGAGTTGAAGCAATTTCAACCGGTTCACTAGGGCTTGATATTGCTCTGGGAGTCGGTGGTTTACCTAAAGGGCGAGTCATTGAAATTTACGGTCCGGAATCATCAGGTAAGACGACTTTAACATTACATGCCATTGCAGAAGCACAAAAAGCGGGTGGAACAGCTGCATTTATCGATGCCGAGCATGCGCTTGATCCTGTTTATGCTGAAAAATTAGGTGTTAATGTTGACGAACTTGTTGTATCTCAGCCCGACACCGGCGAGCAGGCTTTAGAAATTACCGATATGCTAGTGCGTTCAGGGTCTATCGATATCTTAGTTATTGACTCTGTTGCTGCTTTAACGCCAAAAGCAGAAATTGATGGCGAGATGGGCGATAGTCATATGGGACTTCAGGCTCGTCTCATGTCTCAAGCTTTAAGAAAATTAACCGGTATTATTAAAAAATCCAATACGATTGTTATTTTTATTAATCAAATCAGAATGAAAATTGGTGTCATGTTTGGTAATCCAGAAACAACAACCGGCGGTAATGCACTTAAGTTTTATGCATCTGTACGCTTAGATATTCGTCGTATTGGAGCTATTAAAAAAGGTGAAGAAATTTTAGGTAATGATACCCGGGTTAAAGTGGTTAAGAACAAAGTTGCTCCGCCATTTAAACAGGTTGAATTTGAAATTCTTTATGGCGAAGGGATCTCTTATGAAAGCGAGCTAATAACCATTGGCGTAAAAGAAGGGTTTATTGAAAAATCCGGTGCCTGGTACAGTTATCAGGGCAACAAAATTGGTCAGGGTAAAGAAAAGGTAAAAGCTTACTTAATTGAAAATCCTGAAATTGCAAAAGAAATAGATAAGCTAATTCGTGAAAAATACATGCCTGATTTTTCCAATGAAAAAGTGCTAGAGGAAGCGATAGAAGAGTAAGTTATGAATTTGCAGGAACAACTTTTAAATGCCGGCCTGGTTGATAAAAAAAGGGCCGCTAAAGCTAAAAAAGAAAAATACAAGAAAAATAAGAGTAATAGGCAGCAAAATAATGCCATTGTCGATCGTGATAAGCTTGAGATTCAAAAGCAAATTGCACAAAAAAAAGAGCAGGATCGATTATTAAATCTTGAAAAAGAATCTGCGGCCAGAGATAAGGCAATTCTTGCACAAATTAAACAAATTATTCAGGCCCATCAAATCAAGCTTTATCAGGACTCAGAAGAAACGGTTTCATTTAATTTTCAAGATGGAAAGCTAATAAAAAAACTATCTATAAGTCTTAAAAATCAACAGCAGATTATCCATGGTTTTATTGCTATTGCAAAGTGGGAACAGATATACTATTTAATTCCGAAATCTATTGCCGAGAAAATTATTGAACGAAACTCAAGCTATATTGTTTTACTCAATGATATTTCTAACCTGCCTATAGAAGAGACAGAAATCGAGGATGAATATGCTGATTATGAAATTCCAGATGATTTAATGTGGTAGTGTTTATAATAATTACGCTATTTATTCCATCAACACCAAATTCTGATAATATCAACACCTAATCTAAAGGCTATGTTCCCTTTAAGTGTTGATATATTAGCTTTTCCCATTCTTATTACAAATCTATTAGCAGGTGATATAATTTTTGAAATTAAAAATTAACATTGATTAAAGTAAATAGTAAAACAATTAATTCTGTATTTTATATTTAATTGCTTCTTTTTTTAGTATCAAAATATATTGTATTTTTAATAATATGCGTTAGAATTATTAATATTATCTAAATTATAAGAGAAAATTAGAAATATGAAAAATTATTTTATACTAATTATGCTATTGTTTACTCTGTTTTTATTAACTGCTTGTGATAGCCAAAGTGATAAAGTTAAAGGTCCGGTTTACCAAACCAAAAAGGACCATAATACTAATACTAAAACTAATTATCATTTAGCTGTTCACCCACTGCATAATCCACGCAAACTTTCTGAAGCCTACCAGCCTTTAATTGATTATTTAAATAAAAATTTAAATAATGTGCATATCGAATTAGAAGCATCCAGAGACTACCAGGCTTATGAAGTGAAATTTCGTGCGCGTTTACCCGAATTAATTTTACCTAATCCATGGCAAACACTGGAAGCGATCAAAGTTGGTTACAATGCTATTGCTATGGCTGGTGATGCAGAAGACTTTAAAGGAATATTTATTGTACGCAAGGATAGTGGTATTGAGGAACCAACTGATTTGATAGGGAAGGTTGTTAGCTATCCTTCACCAACCGCTCTAGCTGCCTGTATTATGCCTCAGCGTTTTCTGCATGATAATGGTGTTGATGTTATAAAAAATATTACAAACCGTTACGTTGGTTCTCAGGAGTCTTCTATTATGAATGTCTATTTGGAAGATTCAGCTGCTGGCGCTACCTGGCCTCCACCATGGCGTTTATTTCAACGTGACCGGCCTAAAGAGGCTGCGCAATTGAAAGTAATATGGGAAACACCACCTTTGATGAACAACTCACTAATGGTCAGAGATGATATTGCTCCTGCTTTAACAGCTAAGATTCAAACTTTACTTGTTAAATTGCATGAGGACGAAGAGGGACAAAAAATACTTAATGGAATGGCCACATCAAGGTTTTATAAGGCAAACAATGATAGCTACATTCCAGTTAAAAAGTTTGTTGAACAATTTGAGCAAGATGTTCGTTCTGTAGAATAAACTTAAGGCCAAAATTTGTTACAGTCAATTTCATTTTTTTTTGCAGGCACCTTACGTCGCCAACTTATTTCAGGTGTTGCTATTGTACATGCAGTTTTAATGGCCTTATTTGTTTGGGACCTAACGGTTCGTCAAAAAGCACTGTTACTAGAACGTCAAATTGAGCATGCACAAGCCTTATCTCAAAGTGTTGCCACTTCATCAGCCGGTTGGGTTGGTGCTAAAGATTATTATGGTTTGCAGGAAATTATAACGGCTCAATTACGATATCCCGAGTTAATATTTGCAATGATTATTGATAATGATGGTCGTATTCTTGCGCATTCTGAAACTTCTCGCATTGGCCAGTACTTAAGTGATTTACCTGAGCAATACCAGGAACGTTTACTTTCTGTAAATGCAAGTCTGGTGGATGCAGTTAATCCTATTATTTTAAGTGACAACCCTATCGGCTGGGCTCGTATTGGCTTAGGCCAAACTAAAACAGCCGAAAAACTGAACCAGGTAACCATTGATGGGATTATCTATACATTTTTTGCAATTGTTATCGGTTCCTTACTGGCTTTTATTATGGCTAACCGCTTAACTGATAAATTAAGAAAAATACAATTTTGTGCAGATGAAATTACTTCCGGGGCTCATCATGTCAGAGCGCCATTAATTGGCCACGATGAAGTTTCTCATGTGGCATCAGCATTTAATACCATGATCGATAGTATGGTTGATGCTAACCAGCGGGTTGAGATTGCAAAAGATGCGGCTCAATTGGGTATTTTTGAATATGATTTAATAAAACAGCGTCTTCTTTGGGATGACTGGATGCTGAAAATATATGGTTTTAATGAGCAAACTTTTAGTGGTAAATTTGAAGACTGGTCAAAGGTAGTTCACCCCGAAGATCTTGAGCGTGTAAGCTTGTTAATAGAAGAAGTAGTCAATGGTAATAAAGAATTTAAATGTGAATTTCGAATATTTAAATCAAAGGATCAAATTCGTTGGATAAAAGCTGATGCGGTTGTTATTTATAATGAAGACGGTCTCTCGAGCCATTTGATTGGTGTTAATCAGGATATTACAGAAAAAAAAGAAAAAGAGAAATTAATTGAGCAGCAAGCGAATTATGATGCACTAACCTTACTTCCCAATAGAAAACTATTTCAAGAATTATTAGAACTTGAGATCCAACAGGCAATTAGAAATGATGTGCAATTATGGGTATTTTTTGTAGATTTGGATGGTTTTAAAGAAGTTAATGATTCTTTTGGCCATCATTTGGGTGATGAGTTACTGATTCAGGTGTCTTCAAGATTACAAAAAACCCTTAGAACTTCGGATGTTGTTGCTCGCTTAGGCGGTGATGAATTTGTTATCATTCTTTCTTGTGAAAATAATCCGATCTCTGTTGATACAATAGCGTCAAAAATTATAAAAAATATAGCGGTTCCCTATAAGCTTAATAATCAGGAAATTTTTATTTCGGCCAGTATTGGAATTGCTAATTATCCTAATGATGCAAAAACTACTGAAGATTTACTTAAATTTGCTGATCAATCGATGTACGAAGCCAAAAAAGATGGTAAAAACCGATATAACTATTTTACACCAGCGCTTCAAAAAGCCTCTATGGTTAGAATGGAATTATCTGTATTGCTCCGTCAGGCCATTAGTGAAGATCAGTTCCAGTTATATTATCAACCGATTGTTGAGCTTCAATCACTTAAGGTACATAAAGCAGAGGCCCTGATTCGCTGGATCCACCCTGAAAAAGGTGTTATTAGTCCGGCATCCTTTATTCCCTTAGCCGAAGAAACGGGAACTATTTGTGATATTGGAAATGTTGTATTTGATAAAGCATTTTTACAATTAAAGCAATGGATACAAAAAAATAACGAATTTCAACTAAGTGTTAATATGTCGCCTTATCAATTGAAAGTAAATGATGATAAGTACCATAACTGGCAAACTAAGCTCAAGTCTCATCAAATACCAGGTGAACATGTCGTTATTGAGATAACGGAAGGCTTATTACTGAAAAGTAATTCAATTGTTAATAAACGTCTACTAAGCTATCGTGACGATGGCGTGCAGGTTGCGATAGATGATTTTGGTACGGGCTATTCCAGTTTGAGCTATCTAAAAGAGTTTGATATAGATTATCTTAAGATTGATCAGTCCTTTATCCGAAATTTGAGTACACATTCCAGTGAACATTCATTAACAGAAGCGATAATAGTGATGGCACATAAACTGGGTTTAAAGGTTATTGCCGAAGGTGTTGAAACCGAACAACAATTAGCACTATTAAAAGAAATGGACTGTGATTATGCTCAGGGGTATTATTTTTCTAAACCCGTCCCATCAAAAGAATTTGAACAATTATATTTTTAATAAGTTAGATGAAAGATCATAAGGCCCTGGGTGACGTAAATTGCTTTAATGCCCAGTCAATATGTTCTTTCACATTTTCATCGACAAAGTTCCGCTTCATATTTAGCACTTTAATGATTTCATTAGCATCAATTTTATTAATTTTGTTAGTTGATTGATTAAGATTATTCCCCAATGCAATAGCAATATTTCTTAACCATGACATATAACCAATACGTCGTATAGGACTTCCTTCAAAATGCTTAAGAAAGTCTGCTTCGCTCCAGTTAAATAATTCAATCAGCTCAACTTGATCTAAACTATGTCTGGCTTTGTAATCTATTTCGTTAGAAAGTGACGCAAATTTATTCCAGGGACAGAATAACTGACAATCATCACAACCGTAGATTCTATTACCAATTGCGGTTCGGTATTTTAATGGAATAGAACCTTTATATTCGATTGTTAAATAAGAAATACATTTTCTGGCATCAAGTTGATAGGGTGCGATAATTGCCTCTGTAGGGCAGACATCAATACATTTGGTACAGCTGCCACAATGAGTTTTCGCGCCACTTGAGTTGCTTGGTTCGCTCGCAGGTAATAATATATTGCAATAGATTTCTCCAAGAAAAAACCAGGAACCTGCGTCCTGATTAATTAAGTTGGTATGTTTACCTATCCAGCCTAAGCCTGCCTTCTCGGCAATCGGTTTTTCCAGCACCGGAGCACTATCAACAAATACGCGTAATTGTGGATCGGATATAAATGTTTCTGCGTATAATTTAATTTTATTGGCCAATTGTTGTAAACGTTTTCTCATCAACTTATGATAATCACGTCCCAGTGCATAGCGGCTAATATAGGCTTTATCAGATTGAGATAATAGCTCTATTGCTTCGCTAGCAGGCTGTGTTAAGTAGTCCATTCTTACTGAGATAACACTTAGAGTGCCGGCCTCCAGAAGTTCTGGCCGAGAACGTTTTAATCCATGATGAGACATATAAGACATCTCTCCATGCATTTTTTGTTCAATCCAAAGTTGGAAATTTTTTTCGGCTTTGTTTAAATCAATATCACTAAAACCAACTTGCTGGAATCCAAGTTCTTTAGACCATTGTTGAATTTTAGTATGGATATTTTTCATAAAATTAGACTACTGACTACTGACTACTGATGACTGACTTATTTTTCAATTATCCCACCCCCAAGGCAGATATCATCCTGATAAAAAACAATAGATTGTCCTGGTGTAATACCAAATTGAGCTGTACTAAAAGTAACTTTTATAAAACCATCATCATTAATTGAATTTATTTCACAGCTCTGATCGGGTTGACGATAACGGGTTTTAGCTTGGCATGAGAATGGATAAGCAGGTATGGGATCGTTTATCCAATGTATTTGACTGGCAATAAGTTCGGATTGATAAAGCAGGGGATGATCTTTTCCCTGTACAACAATTAGACGATTATTCTCGATATCTTTATTGGCAACAAACCAGGGTTCTCCAGTAGACGTTTTAGAACCACCAATTCCCAGGCCTTTTCTTTGTCCAATAGTGTAATACATTAAGCCATTATGCTGAGCAATTACCTCTCCTTCAGGTGTTACCATATCACCTTTAGTGGTGCTTAGAAATCGGGATAAAAATTCATTGAAATTTCGCTCACCAATAAAGCAAATACCTGTGGAGTCTTTTTTATTAAAAACGGATAATTGTTTGGATTTGGCAATTTCACGAACTTCCTGTTTGTTTAATTCTCCCAATGGAAATAGAGCATGGGCAAGTTGGTTTTGATTTAATGCGTGTAAAAAATAACTTTGATCTTTATTTTTATCCAGTCCTTTTAGTAAATAGAATTGTCCATCTTGTTCTCTGATTCGGGCATAGTGGCCTGTGGCTATTTTAATTGTTTGTTTATGATTTGTATCAGTAAATTTATCAATCGCATAATCAAGAAAGACTTTAAACTTGATTTCAGAATTACAAAGAATATCAGGGTTTGGAGTGCGTCCAGCCTTGTACTCATTTAAAAAGTGGGAAAAAACTTTATCCCAATATTCGCTGGCAAAATTAACAGTATGCAAGGGGATATTCAGATTTTGAGCAACTTCTCTGGCATCGGCTAAATCCTGTTCGGCTGGGCAGTAGTCTTTATCGTCATCCTCATCCCAGTTTTTCATAAAAACGGCTTCGAGACTTTCCTGATTTTGTTTTAATAAACAAGCTGCTGTGGCAGAATCAACACCACCGGATAATCCGAGAATGATTTTATTTTTCATAGTGATATCGGCATGAAATTATTGTAAGCATATATTTTTTATCAACGGTATAAACCAGACGATTAGTTTCATCAACTCTTCTGGAATAGAATCCTGATAAATTTTCTTTTAGTGGCTCAGGTTTTCCTAAACCAGTATAAGGGGTTCTTTTTGTATCCAGAATAAGCTTATTAATTCGTTTTAAGGTCTTTTTGTCCTGTGTTTGCCAGTATAAGTAGTCTGACCAGGCTTCATTAGTCCAGCAAAGCTTATTAATCATGCATCAACTTATGATTGTTTGTATTGCCTGAACGATACTCTTCAATAGAACGTTGTAAGTGTGAAGCATTAGCCGGACTTTTAAGTAAATAAACAGTTTCCATTAAACTATTAAATTGTTCAAGAGACATAACGACCGCATCTTCAGTATCTCTACGGGTAATAATTGTATAATCGGCATCATTGATAACCTGATCCAGCACTGATTTGAGATGATTTCTTGCTTCGGAAAAATTAACTGTTCTCATATTTATTATCTCATTTAAGGTTAAAATAAGTATAACATGTTCGATTAGTTGTACAAGTGTGATCTTTAGATGTGATCAATTTTGATAAATTCACCAGGCTGAAGTTTTTTTAATTGCCATTGATCAATTTTAAATCTGATAAGACGAAGTGTTGGAAACCCAACGGCAGCAGTCATTCGACGAACTTGTCGGTTTTTACCCTCGCTAATGAATAATTCAATCCATGAGGTTGGAATATTTTGTCTGACACGAATTGGTGGACTTCTATCCCAAATTTTCGGTTGTATAATTTTCCTGGCTTTAGCGGGTTTAGTTAGTCCATCTTTTAATGAAACACCTTGCTGTAATTGCAAAATGGCCTCATCGCTTATTTCACCATCAAGCTGAACCCAATAGCCTTTTTCTTTATTATATTTAGGATGCGATAGCTTATGTTGTAGTTTGCCATTATTGGTCAGTATTAATAAGCCTTCACTATCTTTATCTAATCGGCCTGCAGCGTAATATCCAGGCATATCAATAAAGTCAGATAAGGTTTGACGTTTAGTTTCAGAGTTTCGATCAGTGAATTGAGTTAAAACATCAAAGGGTTTATTGAAAAGTAAAATCATTTTTTATACTTGTAAACTGCCAACTGCCAACTGCCAACTTCTTACTGTCAACTCTTAAACCAGGTTCGGTCTAAAGCTTTATATACCTTTCTTGGATAAGTATATCGCCCCAGGCTGCCATTATACCTGGCAAGTGCTCGAGTTAGGTTGCCTTTTTCTATATCCAGATAATATTTTAAGATGGTACAACCAAAACGAAGGTTAGTGGATATATCAAATAAGTTATCGTTGGGTTTCCCAATTTCTTTTAACCAGAAGGGCATAATCTGCATTAAACCACGTGCTCCGGCACTTGAAATGGCAAATTTATCGAAATTGCTTTCCACCTGAATGACGGATAATACTAATTCTGGATCTAGTTTGGCTTTAGTTGCTTCATTATGAACTTTAGTTAAGAAATCATATTGCTGATTTTTAGACATTTCAAATTTACCACGAAAACGGGCATCAAGTCTGGTGGCCATATCTTTAAGCCAGACTTCTGCATGAAACTTATCGGTAAAACCTAAACCCTCGGCAAAAGCCTGCTTTAATTTGTTCTTTAGTTGTTGATCGATATAATTTGGAGCAGCATATAGGGAGTTGAAGCTTAAAATTTGTAGAAGCAATAGTATTATAATTAGTTTAAAGCTGTCTCTTAAGAAATTTTTCATAACCTTGCTAATCTTAAGGGCGAGTTATATCAGTAATCTTTCGAAATATCACAGCTATATTATCCCCGTGATATTTTTTCAACCCAGTTTTTGAATAGACATAGGTAATAAAAAACAATTCTAATCAAATAGTTTATAGTAAGAGGTGCTGAACGTTTTGACAGGTTATCAAATTTTATTATTTTAAACTTATTACAATCTCTTCTCATTATTGGTCTACTTGCAAGCATTATATTAATTAAAGCGAAGTCAAATAATATGAAAACACATATCACGGGTATATAGCAAAGGCTAAATTGTCATTTACTCCATATAATAACACAATTTAATGAATCATTTTAGCTCACGTTAACACCATAATCCTTAATACCACGTTATTATTTCTTTGTGAACAAGCGTATGTTGCTGCAGCATGGATTTGAGATTATAACTACAATTCCCATAAACTAAAGGTCGAGATAAATAAAAGGTTGACATAAACTAAAATCTAACAAAAGTTAAAGCATTAAAAACATTTGTCGATATAAGACTTATATTGTTATAGGGGGATAATACAATATGTGGGTGCTATTTTCGCGATTTAGTATTAAACAAAAATTAATTTTAGGATTTGGTGGCTCAATTGTTCTCATTATTTGCGGGGCGCTAATAACCATTTATGCTTTTCATCAGAATGAAAAGCAAATTTCATTTATGGTTAATGATGTTCAGCCTGTTGTTGAAACGATTGGCAAGTTAAATAATGCACTCAAAAATTCAGTTAATGCAATGAGTTTTTATGTGCTTACCAAAGAAAAAGTTAATAAAACTGATTACGAACATGAACTCAAACAAATTGATAAACATTATTTGAAACTTAGTGAATATCAGCTAATATTAGATTCAGAAGATTATCAACAAAAACTGACTAAAGTTGAACAATTAATCAAACAGTTCAAAAATTATCATGATCGGATTGAAAACTTAATTATCGATCCTATGCAAAATATTCCCGCATTAAAAATGGCTAACCAGGACTTAAACCCAAAAAGTATTCAGATGTTGGGTTTGATTTCACAAATGATTAATTCGGAAGATGAAGAAGATTATGTAGAAGAAAGGAAGGAGTTAAGCAAACTTTTTTTTGAAATGCGCTATTCAACAGTTTTAATAATCTCAGGTTTAAGAGCTTATGTGGCGTTTAAAGGGGAAGCCAATCATTCTAATACCATCTTACATTTTGAGAAGTTCAATGAAATTCTAAACAAACTTAAAAGTTATGGAGATATTCTTACTTTTGAACAGACAGAATCAGTTGAACAACTGGATAAAATAATCAAAGAATATAAACCACAGCTTGATCGTCTTTTTCAAGTTCATGCCAGTGATAAAGCTTACGAAGTAAATTTTCTGATTCGTTCAGAAATTTCACCATTGGTTAGAAATATCGAGCAAGATTTACAAAAACTGACTGATGATATTGTTAATGAGATGATTGTTACGGGTAATGCAACCTTAGATAGTACTCAAAATAATAGAGTTTTAATTATTTATTTCACGATTTTTGTGGTTGTTTTTGGCAGCTTAATTTCTTCAATTATTTTTATGTCGATTAATAAACCACTTTGTAAAGTTGTAGCAGCATTAAAAGATATATCTGAAGGTGATGGCGATTTAACTCAACAACTTGATGTTCAGGTCCAGGGTAAAGATGAAATTAGCCGCTTATGCAGGCAATTTAATGCATTTGTGAATAAAATTCATCAAGCTATTGTGAATGTAAATCAAGCAATACAAAGCCTTTCTACAGAAACAATATTTATTTCTCAACTTATTGATAACAATGCTAAAAATATAGAAGGTCAGCGTAGGGAAATAGAAAAAGTAAACGAAGCTATGGGTGACACCTTATCAACAACTAAAGAGATGGAAAACAGTACTATTTTAGCATCAGAATCTGCAGAAACAGCTAATAGTTCTGCGAAAGAAGGACAATATATTGTTGATAATACGATACTCTCAATTAATAAACTGGTACAACAGGTAGATAGTTCAACTCAGGTTATTAATAATTTAGCTCAGGATGTCCAAGAAAT
This sequence comes from Gammaproteobacteria bacterium, assembly GCA_015231865.1. Taxonomy (GTDB): domain Bacteria; phylum Pseudomonadota; class Gammaproteobacteria; order GRL18; family GRL18; genus JADGAU01. The sequence continues at coordinate 17,479 of JADGAU010000035.1, forward strand.
TAGTTCAGTTGTAGATGTCATCAAAGGCATTGCTGAACAAACTAATTTGCTGGCTCTAAATGCAGCTATCGAAGCAGCTCGTGCAGGAGAACAAGGTCGTGGCTTTGCTGTCGTAGCAGATGAAGTAAGAAATTTAGCAGGGAAAACTCAAGAATCAACTTTAGAAATACAGACTACCATAGAAAAACTTCAAATAGCATCGCAACAAGCTATTACAGAAATGGATAGCAGTAAAGCTCAAGCCTTTGAAACGGTTGAAACAGCTGAAACAGCGAACCAAGTCTTATCGGCTATTGTTTCTTCTGTAGAAAGTATTAATGAGAAAAATAAATCAATGGCAATTGGTTCAAAGAGACAAAGACAAAATAGTGAGTTGATCAGTAAAAATATTATTAATATCAATAATATGGCTGAAGAAACTGTTGAATCAACTCATGAAATTAATCAGGCCATTAACAAACTTAATGAAGTCAGCAGTCAGCTGAAATCTTTAGTTAATGTTTTTAAAATTTAACTAAGGTATTAATTAATTTGAATCTTAGATAAGCAATAGCCAAGGCATTCTTAAATCATAATTATTTAGCGATTGAGAAAATCAGACATTTCTTCAGCAGGAATTGGTTTAGAATAAAAATAACCTTGAATATTTTCACAACCCTCACGAACTAAAAAGTCTTTTTGTTCTTCTGTCTCAACGCCTTCTGCAATTAGTTCAATATTTAAACTCGTTGCTAAGACGATAATCGCTTTTGTAATAGCAATATCTTTATTATCATCAGGAAGGTTTCTAACAAAAGACTGGTCTATTTTTAGTTTATTAATTGGTAATTTTTTCAAGTAGGATAAAGAAGAATGGCCGGTACCAAAATCATCAACTGAGATACGAATTCCTAATTCGCTTATTTGAGTTAACACATTGATTGCCTTCAAAGGATCGGTCATAATTTGGCTTTCAGTTACTTCAAATTCAATCCATTCAGGTTTACAGCCTGTTTGCTTAATCAGACTTTTAACAAAATCTATAAAATCAACTGCTTGTAAATTTTTTATAGAAAGGTTGATAGATACTTTGCCGGTATGTAATCCGGATTGTTTCCACTGGCATAGTTGTTCTAAAGTTGCCTTCATGGTTAATCGGTCAATATCAACAATCAATCCTGTTATTTCAGCTAAAGGGATAAATTTTGCAGGCGAAACCAATCCTAATTTCGGGTTCTGCCACCTAACTAAAACTTCCATTCCAATTAATGTATTATTCTTTGCATTTATCTGAGGTTGGTAGTATTGAATAAATTCACTGTTTTTTATAGCAGAACGAATGTTACTTTCTAAAATAATTCTTTCTAAGGCTTTGTCAGTTAAATTACTACTATAAAATTGAAAATTATTTTTCCCTTCATTTTTTGCTTTATATAAAGCAGCATCCGCATTTTTTAATAATTCCAATGACTCTGAGCCATCATTAGGATAGGTGCTGATTCCAATACTCGCACTAATATAAACTTCATGCTCATTGATAATGATTGGTTTTTGTAGACTATTCAAAATAATATTAGGTATTGTGCCAAGTTCATCTTCATTTTTAAAATTATCAACTAAAACTGCAAATTCATCACCACCAATTCGTGCAATTGCATCAATATTTTTGATGCTTGCTTGTAATCGTTGAGTCACTGTTTTTAATACATTATCCCCAATTTCAAGTCCAAATGAATCATTAAAGGTTTTGAAGTTGTCGATACCAATAATAAAAACTGCAAACTTGATTGTTTGATCATCATTTATTGCATTATTGATCATTTCATTAAAGCGAGTTCGATTACTTAAGCCCGTCAGCGCATCAAAGTTTTCGGTAAAGTATAAAATATTATCTTTTGATAAGAGAGCCAGATGCTGTTCTTTAATCTTGTGATTCGATTGCCTTATTGTTGCAATCATTTTATTCATTTGATTAGCAAGCAATGAGATTTCTGATGAACCAGTAATGGGAATTGTATCAACTGGAAGCCCTTCATTATCAGGATGGCGAATAATGTCAGTTATTCTAGTTAAAGGTTTAATAACAAAAATATTTGCAATTATTAATAGAGAGATAATAAGAATTAAAGTGAAAATAAAGGTACTAACTAAAGTGTCGTATAAATATAAATCGAGTTCTTCGTTCAAAAACCGGTCAGACATATAGATTTTTATTAAGGCAATTTTATGCCCAGTTTTTTTATCATTTATTTCATAAGTATTAAAATAGAAAGCTTTCGATAATTGATTGACTTGTGATTTATTCTCTTTATCTAGGTTAATAATATCCCAGTTTGTATTACGAATTTTTCCGGTAAAATAGGATTCAACGCCCATTACTTTTCCCATATTATAGTCTTCAATAATGATTGCAAAGCTATCTTTATGCTTCATAGCTTGAGCAATTAGATTTTCATATTCATTAATGGAAAAGGAACTAATCAGCTGGGTTAAATTGTTTTGTAATAATAGTCCAATATATTGGGTATCATAAATAATTTGTTTAATTAACTTCTCTTTAGAGTGTTTATAATGTTGAAATGCTTGAATCGACATTAAAATGGAAACCACAATAATAGTTGTACTAATGAGTAAGATAAATAATGATTTTTTTGAAATATTCACTTAATAATTAGTTTTTTAATAAAGTTAGACATCGTTTACAAGATTAATACAAAGGTAAAGATAAATCCAAAGACAGGAGGATAATAACTGATTTATATATAATTTCAATAGTTTATTACAAATTATAACATCTAATCATGGGCAGTTTTGCGGATAAGGAATCATAATTTGTTTATATATAAAATATGCTGATTAAATTTAAAAAGCAGTACCGTTTCTATCTATACAATTTTTATCAAATTAACTTGAGCTTTGGATAAGAAGAAATAACTTTAGAGGTAAGATGTTGGTTTTACTAGGCCCTCCTTGAGGGTGTTGATGTTAGCTCAGATAGATAGATAATTCTACGTTATTGATAATACTTATCGACATATTCATACTTAAGGAAACTTCAAAGAGTTTGTTAGAATCAATATTTTGCCTATTTGTTTATCCAGAAATCAGTTAAATTATGCATTTTTATCGCTAATGGCGTTATACTTAATACTTGTTTCAATTGATATCAGTCTAATGAGTTTATGAGAATATCGGCTTTTCAATTAATTAAACGACTTGATAATAAGTTGTTATTTTTTATTTTTGCGATCATTCTGGCATTTATTTTATCCTTTGCCTCCGTAAATATTTATAGAGATATTGTCTCAAATATACAGCAGGAAAAACTTCATGAAAGTGCTTCTCGTATTGCCGAAAACTTATTAGCTTTAAGTAGTAATAGTAAGGCTATGAATGCGGTTGAGCTTTTAGGTAAGGTTAACAATGACATTAAATTAGCTGCAAAAAATGCAATCCCGCCAGACTCACCTCAAGTTATTAAGCTGCTTAAGATTTTAGTTCATGAGTTTAATGCAAGTAATGCTTTTGTAATGAATAATGAAGGTACGATTGTTGATTATTATACAAAGAAGAAAACATCAGGAACAGGGAAAAATTTATCGTATCGTTCTTATTATCTGAGCGCAATGAAAGGCCATGAAAACATATTTGCTGCAGTTGGCACAAACTCTTTCAAACGGGGCTTGTACCATGCAGCACCAATTTATGCTGAATACAATAGCAAATCAGAGGTTATCGGCGTTATCGTAATTAAAGTTGGTTTCAAACAAATTGAATCTTTACTTAAAGAGCGAGAAGAGCCGGTGCTTTTAATTTCTCCAGAAAATATTGTTTTTTCAGCCAATAATGATGCCTGGCTGTTTAATGCATTGCCAAACTCAAAACAAATGTTATCGGATGAAAAGAAAGCCAAGCGATATGGCCCATTGATCAAAGAAAATAAAATAATACCATTTCCTATGCAGGTTAATTTTGAGACTAAAACAGCAAAAAATGAATTTAATGAATATTCTATAAATGTAACTTCTCTTGATTGGAACGATCGCTGGGGTACCTGGCATTTAGTATTGATGTCAAATTTTTCAACCTGGTTTAAACACGAGGTTGAATTATTGATTAATTTCTGTGTGTTTGTTGTTTCTTTTCTTATTTTCATCATTATTTATAGTTACATGGGACATAGAAAAGCACAGATACAAACTCGGAAACTAGAACAGGAACTTTTAGAGATACATAAACAAACACAGTCTTCTATAGAATATGCTTCTCTCATTCAGCAAACCCTGATACCGGATAAAGATAAATTTAATCGATACTTAACAGATTATTTTACAATTTGGCAACCTAAGAATATTGTTGGCGGAGATATTTATCTTTTTGAAACCTTAAGAAATGATGATGAATTTTTATTAATGGTTATTGATTGTACGGGTCATGGTGTCCCGGGTGCCTTTGTTACGATGCTTGTAAAAGCTTTAGAGAGGCAATTGATTAGTAAAATAGTGAATGATCAAAACCATGCGGTAAGTCCTGCAGAAATTTTGCAGTATTTTAATAAAAATATGAAAAAAATGCTTAAGCAATATGATGAAAAAACAAAATCAAATGCTGGCTTTGATGGTGGTATCGTCTATTATCATCGTAAACAAAATAAAGTATTATTTTCAGGTGCTGAAACAAATTTATTTTATACAGATCAAGGAAATATAAAAATAATAAAAGGAAATAGACATTCGGTTGGTTATAAAAAATCAAATGAAAATTATCAATTTAATGATCATGAAATTCAAATAACACCAGGATTTCAGTTTTATTTAACCACAGATGGTTTTATTGATCAAAATGGTGGTAATAAACAATTTCCTCTGGGTAAAAAGCGATTTAAAAAAATGTTGGAGAAAGTTTCTCACTTAAAAATGAAAGAACAGCAAAAAATTTTACTTAAAGAATTAAAAGCCTACCAGAAAGATAATGAAAGGAATGATGATATAACTGTTATAGGTTTTAAATTTTAGCCGATATAATATATAATCACTATAATATTAACGTAAAATAATTTGATGATATTATATGTACTAACATAATTCATAATGATGAATTTAAGCGATTTCTGGATAATTATAAATTGAGCAGTACATTTTTAACTCTTTACGGTCATAAAATATAAATGAAAACAATATTAATTGTAGATGATGAAATAATAAATCTTGAAATACTGAGTAATATACTCTTGGAGCACTTTAATCTTTTGCAGGCAACTTCTGCAGAGGAGGGGCTTGAAATTGTTAATGATAACCAGGTTGATTTGATATTACTTGATATCGTACTACCGAAAATGAATGGTTATGAATTCTGTGATAAATTAAAAAGTGTTCCTGCAACTGCTGGTATTCCAATCATTTTTACTTCTGTGTTAACCACCCTTGAAGATAGATTAAAAGCAATTGATTGTGGTGGTAACGATTATATTAATAAACCTATTAACCCAGATGAACTTTTGTCTAAAATTCACCTTATTGACAAGCAGGAAATTAATAATCATAAAAATAATACAATACCGACACAGGGAATTAATCTTCAAAACGGATTGGCTGAATTAAAGTTATTAAATGAGCTTTATTTTAATTTGCTAAACATTGAGAATATAGATCAACTCAGTCGATTTACTATTGATAGTATTAAAAAAGTTAACCTGCGTGGGTTAATTCGCATAGATTTTGGCGATAAACATATTTTTCAATCGACTGATGGTGAAGTTAGACCAATGCAAGTTGCGGTATTAGAAAAATCACAGACAAAATCAGGGCAATTTCACTTTAAAAGTAATAGTATTTTTAATTTTGAAAATGTTAGCCTTGTTATTAGTAATATGCCAGTTACAAATACTGCCTATTATAATGAGTTAATTAATTATTTTACCCGTATGGTAGAGTCTATTTCTATTGTTTCACATGATATCTATAAAATTTCATTTTATGAAAACCAATCTAATCATAGTTCTAATAATTCTGAAATGATCTCTAATGTAAATTCAATCTTATCAATGGTTGAAAAGCAGCAAAGTATCAATTCTCAAAAAACAAATTTGATTATTAATGAATATATAGATTCTCTTCAGAAACAATTTCTTGGTTTAGGACTAACCGAAGAACAGGAAAATATCTTAATTGGTTTAGCAGAATCTGTTAATGATAATATTCAGGATGTTATCGATAATAATATAGAATTAGAAACTAAAATAAAAATGGCTAAGTCGTTGTTGCAGCTATAGTTTAAACTTAAGGGAGTGGAGTCAAATCCAGCCTGGCCTTGATTTTAAGGTGAAAGCATTTTTTTGTACCTTAAGTTGTTGTAACTTCTGTTCAAGATTGACTCCGACCCTAGTATCCAGAGTGAATCGGGGCTGTAGTTAAATAGCACGAATATTAAAACTGTTTTAAACAAACATTTCTAAGATATTCAATTCGTTGCTGTCCTTCTTCAATTAAAATCAATAACTTTAATTTACTATTACCTTCTAGTTTAAACTCTTTAGGTTTCGTTTGAATTAACTGAATGATTTTGATTGGATCAATGGGGGGCTTTTCTTCAAACACTAAATAACCGCCATATTCGTTAAACGATATTTCTATAATGCCGTAATTTTTGACCAATAATTTTAGTGACGAAATCATAAATAGATTTTTACTTTGCGGCGGTAATAAACCAAAACGGTCAATCATCTCAACTTGTAATTCATCCAGTGCATCATCATCCCGGGCACTGGAAATACGTTTATACATAACTAAACGGTTATGAACATCAGGTAAATAATCATCAGGTATTAATGCAGCAATGCCCAGATCAATTTCAATTGCCTGGACATCATCATTTTTGTCCAGATCAATGGCTTTACCTGCTTTTAGGGATTTAACAGCACGATCCAATAAGTCAGTATAAAGGCTAAAACCAATTTCCTGCATTTGTCCGCTTTGACCTTCGCCTAATAATTCACCGGCGCCACGAATTTCCAGATCATGAGTTGCCAGCGTAAACCCGGTTCCAAGTTCTTCTGTTGACTCAATGGCTTCAAGCCGTTTTAGTGCATCAGCGCTAATTAATTTTTTATTGGGAATAGTTAAGTAAGCATAGGCTTTATGATGTGAGCGACCAACGCGTCCGCGCAGCTGATACAGTTGTGCCAGACCAAATCGATCAGCACGTTCAATAATCATAGTATTTGCGGTTGGAATATCAATGCCGGTTTCAATAATGGTCGTACAGACAAGAATATTAAAGCGCTGATGATAAAAATCTGCCATAACGCTTTCAAGTTCCTGTTCTTTCATCTGTCCATGGGCAACTTCAACCTTGGCTTCGGGCAATAATTCCTGAATATCCTGAGCGCGAGATTCAATGGTATCAACCTTATTGTGCAGTAAGAATATTTGTCCACCACGCATTAACTCACGCTGACAGGCTTCTTTAATAATGGCATTATCCCATTGAGTAACAAATGTTTTAATGGATAATCGTTTGGCAGGTGGTGTGGCGATAATGGAAAAGTCTCGGATCCCGGAAAGTGACATACTTAATGTTCTGGGAATAGGGGTTGCCGTCATGGTCAGCACATCAACCTGTGCTTTTAATTGTTTAAAACGCTCTTTTTGCCTGACACCAAAACGATGCTCTTCATCGATAATTAATAAGCCCAGACGCTTAAAACGAATATCTTTTTGCAGTAGTTTGTGTGTGCCAATAACAATATCAACAGTACCGTCGGCAACACCGGATAAAATTTCTTTTTGCTGTTTAGCGGTTTGAAAACGTGACAGACCTTTAATCTTTATTGGCAGTTCAGAAAATCTGTCCTGTAAGTTTTCTGTATGCTGCTGACTCAGTAGGGTAGTTGGAACTAATATGGCGACTTGTTTATTATTTTGTACAGCGACGTAAGCCGCACGAATAGCCACTTCAGTTTTACCAAAGCCAACATCACCACAAACTAGTCTATCCATCGGCTTGGGACCTGCCATATCAGAAAGAACCTGTTCAATCGCAGTTTGCTGATCTGGTGTTTCTTCAAAAGCAAATTCCTGCGCGAAGTCATGATATTCTTTTTCATCAATATGATAGACGATACCTTTTTGAGCCTCACGCAGCGCATAAATTTCGAGTAATTCGGCAGCCACATCGCGAATTTTTTCTTTGGCTTTGCGTTTTGCTTTTTCCCATTGTCCGGAACCCAGTTTATGAAGTGGGGCAGTATCGGGGTTGGCTCCTGAATAACGACTGATCAAATGTAATGCCGAGACCGGAACATAGAGTTTATCGCCGCCCTGATATTGTAAAACAAAAAACTCGGTCAGTTGCTCATCAATGGTAATAGTTTCCAGGCCAAGATAACGACCTACACCATTATGCTCATGTACCACTGGTGTACCGGCTTTAAGATCAGCCAGTGAATTGATAATACTGTCTTCATCTAATTGTTTGCGAGCCTTTTTACGTCGGCGTCGCTGCATTACCTGATTACCAAATAACTGACTTTCAGGGATGATTAATAATTTTTCAGAAATAGAGGCAAAACCGGCATCTAAATAGCCAATACAAATACCGATAATATAAGTGTCTGACTTAATAGTGGTTTTATTAAAGTCATCGTAAGATGCAAATTCCTTTGGTTTTATTTTATGTTGTTTAAAAATATCCAGTAAATTTTGCTGTCGGCCAGTTGATTCTGCGACAAATAAAATATGCCCGTCAAAACTATCCAGTTTTTGTTTTAATTGTAAATAACCATTTTCCTGGGTAATTGCCTGCTGCAATGCTTTGTAACATTTCAGTAGAGAAGCTGAGATCTAATTGGATGCTTTGATGGGTTGGGGTGATCACTACCAGCAAATCTGGAT
>JADGAU010000036.1 GCA_015231865.1 Gammaproteobacteria bacterium
TCTGGGCTTAGCAATTATCTTTGGTCAAATGGGTGTTATCAATATGGCCCATGGTGAATTTATGGCTGTCGGTGCTTATACCACATATTTAATGTCAGCTTTAAGTGAGGAATATTTTCCTGGCTTTGTACCGTATTATTTTATTTTTGCAATTATTTTGTCTTTTATCATTGCAGGGATCCTTGGCTATTTAGCCGAATTTGCCTTAATCCGGCATTTATATAAAAGACCGCTAGATACCTTGTTAGCAACTTGGGGATTGAGTTTAATTATGCAACAAACTTTTCGGTCAATTTTTGGTGCACGAGAAGTAAGTCCAACTTTACCCGAATGGTTACTAGGTTCATATCAACCAACAGAAACAATCGATATTCCTCTTAATGGACTGTTTGTTTTAGGCTTAACCATTTTTGTAACACTTGGAGTGTTTTTATTAATGTATAAATCTAGTTGGGGCTTACGCGTTCGAGCCACTACACAAAATCGTGTCATGAGTGGTGCAGTCGGCATCAATACCAAACGAGTTGACCGTTTAACTTTTGCCTTAGGTTGCGGAATTGCTGGAATAGCGGGTGCCGCTTTTACAACCATTGCATCGACAGGACCAACAACGGGATCACTGTATATTGTTGATACGTTTATGGTGGTTGTCTTTGGTGGCGCAGGAAGTTTATTCGGAACAATCGCTTCAGCATTTTCAATTGCACAAGCTCAATCAATATTAGAATTCTTTATAAGTGGATCAATGGCTAAAGTAATTACATTACTTACTATCGTTATTTTCTTAATGATGCGTCCAGAAGGCCTTTTCTCAATTAAAGTCCGTAAGTAGAAGAAGTAGGAGAAAAAGTAATGAACTTTATACAAGAAAGATTATTTGGCGGTAAAAATGGAATGATAGGCATTGCTGTTCTAGCAGCTTTGATTTTTATTATTCTTCCATTAACTCTTGATTTATTCCGTCTAAATTTAGTTGGTAAATATTTAACTTATGCCTTTGCCGCTGTCAGTTTGGTTTTACTTTGGGGCTATGGTGGTATTTTAAGTTTGGGCCAGGGTGTTTTCTTTGGTTTGGGCGGTTACTGCATGGCTATGTTTTTGAAACTAGAAGCATCTGATCCTGAAAGCACTAAAATTCAATCGACGCCAGGGATTCCAGATTTTATGGACTGGAATCAGTTAACTGAACTCCCCTGGTTTTGGGAACCGTTCAGCAGCTTTGGATTTACCATACTTGCCGTACTTCTGATCCCATCAATTTTTGCCTTTATTATTGGTTTTTCAATGTTCAAACGTCGTGTTGGTGGCGTCTATTTTGCGATTATTACCCAAATTATTGCATTAATTTTGACTGTACTCATCGTTGGACAACAGGGCTATACAGGTGGAATAAATGGTATAACAGATTTAAGAACCTTAAATGGTTGGGATATTCGAGAGGATTCATCTAAGTATATTCTATATTTTATTAATGCCATTTTATTATTTTCGGTTGTATTCCTGAGCCGATTTGTTTTAACTAGTAAGTTTGGACGTTTATTATTAGCAATGAAAGACAAAGAGGATCGGGTACGTTTCTCAGGTTATGATGTATCTAACTTTAAGGTTTTTGTCTTCTGTCTTTCAGCTATGATTTCTGCTATTGGCGGCGCCATGTTTACTCTGCAAGTAGGATTTATGTCACCTTCATTTGTCGGTATCGTTCCATCCATCGAAATGGTGATCTTTGCTGCTGTCGGTGGACGCATGTCTCTCATCGGCGTTATATACGGTACTCTATTAGTTAATTTTGGTAAAACAATGTTTTCAGAAACATTTCCTGAATTCTGGTTATTTCTGATGGGTAGTTTATTTATCGGTGTTGTTATGTATTTTCCAAATGGACTTGCAGGATTATGGGACAAATATGGGTATAAACTGACGTCATGTTTTAAAAAAATGCAGTGCATAAATGTGATTAAAACATTTATTAATAATAAATCTACCAGCAAACTTGATATATCAAGTAAGTAATTAAACTCTAAGGAATAATATTATGAAGCATAAAGATATTACTTTAGCCATTGAAGATCTTACTGTATCGTTTGATGGTTTTAAAGCAGTCGATAGTTTAAATTTTTATCTGGATCAGAATGAACTTCATGTAGTTATTGGTCCCAATGGAGCAGGTAAAACTACCGTCCTTGATTTAATTTGTGGAAAAACCAAATCAACCGAAGGTAGTATTAAATTTAAAGATAAAGAACTAACTAACTTAGCAGAGCATGAAATTGTTCAAGCTGGCGTTGGGAGAAAATTCCAGACGCCATCAATATACGAAAACTTATCGGTTTATGAAAACTTAGAAATTTCATTTCCTCGTGGACGTGGTGTATTTAGTTCTATCGCATTTAAATGTGATGAAGAAGTTGATAGCCGGATTAAAGAGGTTGCAAAAGAAATTTTTCTGGAAGAATTTCTTGAAATGGAATCCGCTTTATTAAGTCATGGACAAAAGCAATGGTTAGAAATTGGTATGTTACTGATTCAAGATCCGGAACTATTAATGCTTGATGAGCCAGTAGCAGGTATGAGTGTTAAAGAGCGAGAACAAACGGCTGAACTATTAAATCGTATCTGTGTCGGGCGTTCTGTGCTTGTGATTGAGCATGATATGGATTTTGTTGAACGAATTGCTCATAAAGTTACCGTATTGCATCAGGGTAAAATTCTTGCAGAAGGTGATATGAAAACCGTTCAAAATGATCCCAAAGTTATAGAAGTTTATTTGGGCCATTAATCAATTTAGACAGAGGAGTATTTGTCGTGCTTGAAGTTACAGATTTACACGTAAGTTATGGGCAAAGTGAAGTTATTCACGGTATTAACTTTACCGCAAAGAAAAATGAAATACTTGCTATCATGGGACGTAATGGAATGGGTAAAACCACTTTGTTCAAATCTCTAATTGGTATTTTAGAGGTTGGTCAAGGCAGTATCAAAGTTGATGGTAAAGATGTGACAAGTAATGAAAGCTATCAACGAGTTGAGAATGGAATTGCCTATGTACCACAAGGTCGTATGATCTTTCCCACCTTAACAGTACAGGAAAATATTGAATCCGGTATGGAAGTTTCTGGATTAAAAAGAGTTCCAGACGATATTTATGCTTTATTTCCAGTATTACTTGAAATGCGTCATCGTAAAGGCGGAAATCTATCGGGAGGTCAGCAACAGCAATTAGCAATTGCACGAGCTTTAGTAACCAATCCGAAAGTACTTTTATTGGATGAACCGACTGAAGGGATTCAACCTTCAATCATCAAAGATATTGCCAATATTTTGAAGGAAATACAAAAGCTTCGAGAAATTACCATTATCGTTTCCGAACAAGTTTTAAGTTTTACTATGGCAATAGCCGATCGAATTATTGTTATCGATAAAGGTAATTTTATTCACGAAGATCTTAGAGAAGATGTAGATACAGAACAAATTAGTAAGTATTTATCAGTGTAAATATCGTTTAATCAAAGGTAAATATCATTTAATCAAATGGAGATGAAAAAATGAGACATGGTGACATATCATCTAGTGATGATACGGTTGGCGTTGCAGTTGTAAATTATAAAATGCCACGTTTACATACTAAAGCAGAAGTACTAGATAATGCGCGTAATATTGCCGACATGGTTGTAGGTATGAAACAAGGCTTACCTGGAATGGATTTAGTCATTTTTCCTGAATACAGCACACACGGTATTATGTATGATGCTAAAGAAATGTATGAAACTGCTTCGACCATACCAGGAGATGAGACAGAAATTTTTGCACAAGCATGTCGCCAAGCAAATACCTGGGGTGTTTTCTCCTTAACAGGTGAACGTCATGAAGAACATCCGAATAAAGCGCCATACAATACTTTAATACTCATGAATAATGAAGGAGAAATTGTTCAAAAATACAGGAAGATCATGCCTTGGTGTCCAGTTGAAGGATGGTATCCTGGCGATTGTACCTATGTATCTGAAGGACCAAAGGGTTTAAAAATTAGTTTAATTATTTGTGACGATGGAAACTACCCTGAAATATGGCGAGATTGCTCAATGCGTGGTGCAGAATTAATTGTCCGTTGCCAGGGATATATGTACCCATCAAAAGAACAACAAATTATTGTTGCAAAAGCTATGGCCTGGATGAATAACACATACGTTGCTGTTGCAAATGCCACAGGCTTTGATGGTGTTTATTCTTATTTTGGACATTCTGCAATCGTTGGATTTGATGGCCGTACTCTAGGCGAGTGTGCAGAAGAAGATTATGGTATTCAGTATGCAGAGCTATCTACTTCACAAATTCGTGATGCTCGTAAGAATTGGCAATCTCAAAACCATTTATTTAAACTTTTGCATCGTGGCTATACGGGTAAAATTAACTCTGGTGAAGATGCTGAAGGTGTTGCAGAATGCCCTTATGAATTTTATAAAACATGGATTAATGATCCACAACAAGCTAAGGATAATGTAGAAAAAATAACTCGTAACACAGTCGGTACGGCTGAATGCCCAATAGAGGGTATTCCAAATGAGGAAACTGATAGCAGTCATAAATAGTCAATAAATTTGGATAAACTCAAAGAATACTTGGGATATAGATGCTATTGTTTTTTCAGATGCTGACAGATACTTAGTAAAGTTTGTCAAAGCATGAAATGGTCAAAAGCTCAATAGCATCTAATTTTTATTTGGATATTTTCATCGAGTATTCATGATGAGTGATGTGTTTGAATTAAAACATTGTAAACGTAGTACAGAATTATATTTACGCGCATTATGGGCCAAAGGCTTTAGTATTCAGGTTTCTGAACCTGAGCATAAAAACGCTGAAATTCTGATTTACCTTGTTGAAGATACAATATATTTACCTGAAAAAACAGTTTTACATAATAGCACTTCTCCCTATTATAGAGCGGCAGCTGTACATGCTTCTGCACATTCAATATATAGTCATCAGACCTATGTCATTGGTGATTTAAATCTTTTACAACGCAGTATGATTGATTTGATTGAAGATCTTCGTATTGAATTATTAACCATTAAAAAATTTCCCGGAATCAGAAATCTATGGCTTCAGTTTCATCCTATACCAGAAGCTAATATTATTAATGCTACCCATTTGATGATGCGCTTGTCTCGCAGTGTACTTGATCCTGCTTATACTGATAAACATCACTGGGTTATAAAAGGTAAACAGTTATTTGATTATCATTGTAACGAATTAAATAACACCGAATTATCAATGACTCTGGGACTGCGTTTGGCTAATGATATAGGACAAATGAGGTTACCACTAAATTCAGGCCGATATGAGCAGTTGATAGTTTATAGAGATGATAATCGTTGTTTATGGCAAAAAGAAACGGAGCATCAACAAGAAGACAACGCTATCACAGCCCGGCAGGATTCTTCGATTAAAAAGAACAAATTAAAAGAGACATTTCAGGGTATGCAAATTGATATTTCGGATGCAAAACAAATAGGAAATGGGTTTTATATTCAACAAAGTGAAAATGACGTTTTAGAATATAGACAAGCTAAAGAGCTGAAATCCGAACAATCTTATTTGTATCCAGAGTGGGACTATCGTTCTCAAATTTTTAAGAAAGACTGGTGTACATTAATAGAACGAACCAGTCTTACAGGCTCAATTGAAAAGGTCGAAAAAATTTATAAACTCCATAAAACCACTTTAACCCGACTTCGTAGTATTGCAAAAAAACTGCAAACTCAAAAGCAAGAACGTGTTCATCGTGTGACTGAAGGTGATGACATTGATTTTGACCCAATGCTCAATGCAATGGTCTCACTGCGTATGAATCAAATGCCGGATAGCCGAGTGTTTGTTAGAGATGAGTATCGACATTCAAAAACTTTAGCCATTTCAATTTTACTTGACTTATCTGAATCTACAAATAAAAAAATTATTGGCAGTAAATTTACTTTATCTGAAATATTACGGGATGCAGTCTTATTACTAGGTGAAACATTATCAATATCAGGTGAACAGTTTGCGATATCTGGTTTTTTTTCTAATGGACGCCACGAAGTTAACTACATTAAATTTAAGTCTTTTTCAGAAAGTTTTAATGACCATAATAAAGCACGGCTAACAACTATCTCTGGACAATTTTCAACTCGATTGGGGCCCGCAATACGACATAGTGCTTTAGAACTTGTACAACAAGCTGCAACCAAAAAACTACTACTTATTATTACTGATGGTGAACCTTCTGATATTGATGTTTATGATTCTCATTATCTTGATCATGATAGTCGACACGCCGTTGATTCTTTAGCAAAGCATAGAATTAAAGCCTTTTGTTTAAATCTTGATATTCGTTCTGATGCAGTGATTGAACATATTTTCGGCAAAGCACGTTATGAAACACTAGAGAAAATATTGAATCTACCAGCAGTATTATCCCGGATCTACTTAAGGTATGGGCGTTATCAGTAATTGATATTGTATATTATTAGCGACTATACCTTTTATTCATTTTATACTCCAACTCCACATTTTATTTCCTTGTATAACGTAGCTATGAAATCATAGGTAGTATCCCTTACTTATTAATCATGGCAAGAACTCGCTAATTTCAATTTTTCTGACTCTTTCTATTGTGGACTAAGCTTAAGATTGACATACAAACCTATTTATATTAGTATATTATAATATTCAAAATTATAAGGAAGTACCATGTCACAAGCTAACTTTAAATTAAAGCCAACTCATTCATCAAGTACACCATCGCTGATACCTGCAAATGTTAGTACCTTCCAGCGTACAATTAGTGCTGATGAGATTGATCAAATCAGAAAAATTGAATTACTAGAAAAACAAATAGATGCTTTGTATGTTGTTAGCAAGCAATTAAATGATAAAGAAAAACAAGGTGGTGAACTATTAGGTTCTTTAAAGGACAAATTGTTCTCGCTATCAAACAAGCATGAATTAGATAATCAATCTTTTACCGAGCAATTTAATGCACTTCATGGCAATTTAAAAGAATTAGCAGGCATTTTTAAAGAAAGTCTTGAAACTTATAAAAATAAGCATGAACAAGATCATGAAATGATCGCTGCTCATATTGATCAGCAAATAACTATAAGTAATGAAAATAATAATCAAAGAATCACTTCGGTTGAGAAGAAAAATAAGCTCTATAGTGCTTATCTTAACACTTTAGAAGAAAAGCAGGCTAAACAAGATTTAAGAATTAACAGCCTTGAAAATACAACTGAAAAATTAACTCAAATCAGCGGCAAACTAACCGAGAAAGTTAGTGAACATGAGCAGCGTTTTGAACAAGTTGAAAAAGTCATTGGAGATCAACAAAATTCAATTACTGAACTGTTTGATCAAACTCATGATTTACATCAAACAGATCAAGAGTTATTTGCAAAATACAACTCTTTGCAAGAAGAATTAAATCAATTAGAAAAAAATCATCATGACTTATTAAAATCAACTAAAGACTTTAAAGAACAACAGCAGATTCAGTCACAAACGGTTAGAAAAACATTCAAGTTTACTCACTTATTTACTACAATCGCTTTTGCAATTATCGCCGCTTCAGGCAGTGCTTATTATGTCAGCAACAACCAAACAGTTGATTCTCTTCAAGGTCAATCTGCCACTCATACCGCAAATATTTATGAGTTAGATTTAATGGCCAAGCAAAGCATAAACCTACAACAAGATATCCAACAACAAATTACTCTGCTTGAAGGCCAATTAACTAAACTAAATGACGATTACGATAACCAACGTATTGATATGGCGACATTTGAACAACGTCAGGATGTTATTGGCGTACAATTAAATCAATTGGCTAGTCAGGTAACACAAAATCAGGAAGACCTAAGCGAAGAAATTAGCATTCAGGCTAAAAACTCTGCTTTTTATAAGCGTATACAATTTGCCAGAAAAGATGGCGCACCTGTTTATGATCAAGCATGGATTGATATGCAATCAGCAACAAATTATACAGTTCAGTTAATGAGTAGTCCGGTTAAAGTTGATGTTTTAAATTTTGTTAAATATCATGATTTAGACGGTAAGATTGCCTACAGAGAGAGTCTATACAAAGGACAAGTCTGGTATTCAATTGTAACAGGTAGTCATAACACGAAATCTGATGCTTATAATGCAATAAAATTGTTACCAACTTCGGTTATGTCTAATAAGCCCATAGTTAGAAAAATTAGCTTTTTAAAAAGCAAATAAATAATGCTTATTTCTACGTCTAAGCCTATTCTGTGGGGCTTTAGATGTAGAAATATTATTATTCTAATAATTAAAAGTTAAATAATATTAAAAATATCTAGATTTCAAATAAAAATTCCCTGATAATAACCTATCTTTTTACTCAGGTATTAACAAGGAATAAACAATGTCTACATTTAATCAACCCAGTGTTTCCAGCTTCCAGCCAAGTATTCGCACCTTAATGGGGCCTGGACCTTCAGACGTACACCCACGTATTCTATCTGCGCTAGCAAGGCCAACTATTGGTCATCTTGATCCTGAATTTGTTGCTATGATGGATGATGTAAAAGTTTTATTACAATATGCAATGCAAACGAACAATCAATTAACTATCCCGGTTTCTGCACCAGGTTCAGCAGGTATGGAATGCTGTTTTGTTAACCTGGTCGAAGCGGGCGACAAAGTAATCGTTTGTCAAAATGGTGTTTTCGGTGGTCGCATGAAAGAAAATGTTGAACGCTTGGGCGCAACTGCCATTATGGTACAGGATGACTGGGGTAAAGCAGTTGACGTTGCTAAAGTAGAGCAAGCTTTAAACGATAATCCTGATGCCAAAATTGTTGCCTTTGTTCATGCAGAAACTTCTACAGGTGCAAGTTCTGATGCCAAAGCAATTTGTGAACTTGCTCATAAACATGACTGTTTAACAATTGTTGATGCGGTTACTTCATTAGGTGGCTCAGAATTAAGAGTCGATGACTGGGGTATTGATGCCATTTATTCTGGCTCACAAAAATGTTTATCTTGTGTTCCTGGTATCTCGCCCGTTAGTTTCAGTGAAAAAGCTGTCGAAACAGTTAAAAACCGTAAAACGCCTGTGCAAAGCTGGTTTTTAGATTTAAACCTGGTCATGGGCTATTGGGGAGGCAATGCTAAACGTGCTTATCACCATACTGCCCCCGTTAATGCGCTTTATGCATTGCATGAATCATTAGTGATGTTAGCTAATGAAGGACTTGAAAACTCTTGGGCTCGTCATAAGCATAATCACATGGCATTAAGAGCTGGCCTGGAAGCAATGGGGCTTAGTTTTGTTGTTGATGAAGCCGATCGTTTACCACAATTAAATTCTGTCACAATTCCTGAAGGTGTTGCTGATGAAGCAGCAGTTCGCTCACGTTTACTAAATGAATATAACCTTGAAATTGGAGCGGGTCTTGGTGCTTTAGCTGGTAAAGTATGGCGTATCGGTCTAATGGGCCATAGTTCTCGCGCTGAAAATATTCTTCTATGCTTAGCTGCACTAGAAAGCGTATTGTCTGATATGGGTGCCAAAATCAATACGGGTGTGGCATTAGCTGCAGCTCAAAAGGCATTGAATAAATAGATATTAAAATGCAATTTCTCAAAAGCTCTGTTTAAGTCCCCTCCCCCTGGGGACTTAAACCTGGCTCCTTTTGAAAAGTTACAAATAAAGGAACAATCTTATGGCAAAACAAACTCCATTATATGAACAGCATCTTGCTGCTAATGGCAAAATGGTTGACTTCGGTGGTTGGGAAATGCCCATTAACTACGGCTCTCAAATAGAAGAACATCATCAGGTGCGACAACATGCTGGTATTTTTGATGTTAGTCATATGACCATTGTTGATATCAAAGGCAATGATGTTGAGAAATTCTTAAGAAAACTTTTTGCCAATGATGTCAAAAAGATTTCTGCAACACCTGGTAAAGCATTATATAGCTGCCTATTAAATGACGATGGATGTGTTATTGATGATTTAATTGTCTATGCGATGCAAGCAGACTGGTTTCGTGTTGTGGTCAACGCCTCCACTCGTGAAAAAGATATCGCCTGGTTTGAAAAACAAAGTGCGGACTTCGACATTAGTATTACGGAAAGAACTGATCTGGCAATGATGGCTGTTCAGGGCCCTGAAGCTGTTGCTAAAGCCAACCAGGTTCTTGATAACACGATTGAAATAAAACCTTTTACCGCCATAGAAAAAGATGGTTTATTTATTGGCAGAACCGGTTATACCGGTGAAGATGGTTATGAGATTGTCTGCCCTAATGAACAAGCATCCGATTTATGGAATAAGCTTTTAGAATCTGGTGTAAAACCTTGTGGTTTAGGTGCGAGAGATACCTTACGTCTTGAAGCGGGTATGAATCTTTATGGTAGTGATATGGATGAAACCCAATCACCACTGGAAAGCGGGCTTGGATGGACTTTAGACTTTAAAGATGAATCTCGAGACTTTATTGGTAAATCAGTCCTACTGAAACAAAAAGAAGCTGGTGTTAAACATAAATTTGTTGGATTAATACTGGAAGGTAAAGGTGTTTTACGTGCGCATCAGTTAATCAAAAGTGATTCATCAGATGGTGAAGGTGAAATTACCAGTGGTAGCTTCTCACCAACCATGCAAAAATCAATTGCTTTTGCCCGTGTTCCTAAAGACTTTTCTGAGACTTGTTTAGTACAAATCAGAAATAAGGAAATCCCAGCAAAAATTGTTAAACTACCTTTTGTTAGAAATGGTAAAATACTTGCCTAACTAGGTCTAAATACCTTACCCAACAAACAAACAGAGCGAAGTCTTATGACTCCGCCTCAAATAACAATCGTAATGAGAATTTAACATAGACGATTTTAATATGAGTTTCGATGTCTATTTTAGTGTGTTTCGCACTGTCTGAACGAAGTGAGTTGCGCAAACACACTAAAATAGTTATTGGAACTTATATTAAAAAATGACAAATGGAACAATCAATATGAGCTCTAAACTAACCAACTATGAACCTTATGACTTTGCCAATCGACGTCATATTGGCCCTTCACCTTCAGAAATGACAGAAATGTTATCTGTGATTGGTGTTGGCAGTGGAATAGAAGAAAATGTCAATGAAGATTTAAATAAGTTAATTGATGATACTGTTCCAAATTCAATTCGCCTTGATGAAAACTTGGATTGGGGCCCTGCCCTCTCTGAAAAAGATACACTTCATCACATGCGCCAGATTGCCAATAAAAACAAGGTATTAACCTCCTTAATTGGCCAGGGATATCATGGCACATCGACACCGCCAGTTATTCAGCGCAATATTTTAGAAAACCCGGCCTGGTATACTGCTTATACACCTTATCAGCCAGAAATCAGTCAGGGTCGCTTAGAAGCTCTACTTAATTTCCAAACTATGGTCAGTGATTTAACCGGCTTAGAAGTTGCCAATGCTTCGTTATTAGATGAGTCAACCGCTGCTGCTGAAGCGATGGCGATGGCAAAACGTGTATCCAAATCTAAATCGATGAAATTTTTTATTGATGAAAACTGTCATCCACAAAATATTGCGGTAATACGAACAAGAGCAGAACCTTTAGGTTTTGAAGTGGTTATTGATGCACCTGAGCACCTGAAAGCTGATGATGTTTTCGGCGCAATTTTCCAATACCCGGGAACCTATGGCCATATTCGTGATTTTTCTGAAATCATTTCCCAATTACATGAAAACAAAGCTGTTGCCATTATGGCTGCCGATCCTTTAGCTTTAGCCTTATTAAAATCGCCAGGTGAAATGGATGCTGATATTGCCATAGGCTCAACACAACGCTTTGGTGTACCAATGGGCTATGGTGGCCCTCATGCAGCCTATATGGCGACAAAAGATCAATACAAACGTTCAATGCCAGGCAGAATTGTTGGTGTCTCCATTGATTCACATGGCAATAAAGCTTATCGCTTATCATTACAAACACGTGAACAACATATCCGTCGAGAAAAAGCGAACTCTAATGTTTGTACAGCTCAGGCTTTATTAGCTGTGATGGCTTCTATGTATGCTGTTTATCATGGCCCTTCCGGTATTAGAGCCATTGCTCAAATCGTACATTCAAAAACCGTTCGTTTAGCGACAGGTCTGGCAAAACACGGATTTACAGTAGAGCCCGAAATTTATTTTGACAATATCACCATTAATGTCGGCGCCCTACAAGGCGTGATTATCAATGCCGGCGTGGCTAATGGCATTAATTTTAGAAAAATTGGCAATGATCGTATTGGTATTAATCTGGACGAACAAACCCGCTCAGAAACAATGGAAGCGATTTGGCGTTCTTTTGGCGTAGAGGTTGAAGATAATGATATTGTCGAATATCTGCTACCCGATGAATTCATGCGGAAAACAGACTATATGACTCATCCTATCTTCCAGATGAACCGTGCTGAAGCCGAAATTACACGTTATATGCGTCGATTAGCGGATAGAGATTTAGCCCTGGATAGAGCCATGATCCCCTTGGGTTCCTGTACCATGAAACTTAATGCGACGATTGAAATGATCCCCGTTAGCTGGGCTGAATTTTCAAATATGCACCCCTATGCACCAGAAGATCAGGTTCAAGGCTATCTGGAGTTAATTAATGATTTATCAGCAAAACTTTGCGCCTTAACGGGGTATGATGACATGTCCATGCAACCAAACTCTGGTGCACAAGGTGAATATGCTGGCTTATTAACGATTCGTGCTTATCACAAGTCAAATGGACAGGAACATCGAAATGTCTGCCTGATTCCTACTTCTGCACATGGCACCAACCCTGCTTCTGCACAAATGGTGGGATGGAAAGTTGTGGTCGTAAAGTCAGCTGAAAATGGTGATATTGATGTCAATGACTTTAAAGAAAAGGCTGAAAAACACTCTGAAAACTTAGCAGCCTGTATGATTACTTATCCATCAACTCATGGTGTATTTGAAGAAACTGTTCAGGAAGTTTGTGCAATTACCCATCAACATGGTGGCCAGGTTTATATTGATGGCGCCAATATGAATGCCATGGTTGGCATATCTCGCCCCGGAGATATTGGTGGCGATGTTAGTCACCTTAACTTACATAAAACTTTCAGTATTCCTCACGGTGGCGGTGGTCCTGGTATGGGGCCAATTGGTGTTAAGGCACACCTTGCTCCATTTTTACCAGGACACCCTGAAACAGATGGAAAAATAGGCGCTGTATCTGCTGCACCTTATGGTTCACCATCTATATTACCGGTTTCATGGGCTTATTGCTTACTAATGGGAACAGAAGGATTAACACAAGCAACTAAAGTAGCCATATTAAATGCGAATTACATTGCTAAACGTCTTGAAAATTCATTTGATGTTTTGTATAAATCAGTCAAAGGCAGAGTAGCACACGAATGTATTATTGATCCTCGACATATCAATGAACAGGCAAAATTAACCGTGGATGATATTGCCAAACGATTAATGGATTGTGGCTTTCATGCACCGACAATGAGTTGGCCGGTAGCTGGAACCTTAATGATTGAGCCAACAGAATCTGAACCTAAGGCTGAATTAGACCGGTTCTGTGATGCCATGATAGCCATTCGTGAAGAAATTCGTGATATTACGGAAGGCAAAATTGATGCTGATAATAATCCAATGAAAAATTCACCGCATACGGTGGAAGACTTAATTAGTGAATGGGATAGACCATATTCAAGAGAGCAGGCTTGCTATCCTCCTGGTGCGTTTAGAGTTGACAAATACTGGCCCCCGGTTAATCGCATCGATAATGCCTACGGCGATCGTAACCTGGTTTGTTCCTGTCCGCCGATTGATAGTTATATGGATGAGTAATTATTTATTATTGCTCAATAAGTCCATGCACATCTAGTCCCTTCCCCTCCCTTCATAGTGCTTACTTTTGGTTAAGGGGAAGGAACTTTTACTGACTTAGAGTAATTACTGTTATTTGTTTTGCTTTTGGTACTGATACATGACAACTGATACTAATTTACACATTAATATTTTTGAACTACCATTTTTAATCTACATTGCAATTGTCAACAATAAGCAAGGTTTATCTACCGATGAAACCGAAAACTATATTTTTGCTATCAACGATATCGCCTGGCCTAAGAGTAATACCATAAAAAATATTTTAAGCAATGCTCACAATGAATACTCGCACTCCTGGAAAAAATATCAGGCAAATGAATTTACTGCACCAATACAAGGACTGCAGATTATTCATCATTTTATTTTAAAAGATTTAAATAAAAGTGAAATTGAAGAATACATAAATGATGTGTTGAAATTAGTTGATAATTTATTTGATGCCCATGAAAGTCTGTTTTCTAAACCCTCTGAAACCAGAGCAAGAATTCGAGATCTGGTTAAATCAATTTTTCTTGAAACCACTTACAACCCTCCTGTCATCAAATCACCGGAAACTAGTGCCGAGAAGACAAGTGAAGTTTCTGACAAGCCAAACAACACAACAGAAACAGCAAGTAAGCTTACTGCTTCAGCAAAGACAGTATCAGTAGAGAAAATTTGGCCACTTGCCGCTATCACCCCTGAAAATGTGATGAATGGCAATGTTAGCTTTTGGAACAAGGGTAAATTGCAATTACGTTGTATAGAAATTATTGATGAAACTCATGATGTAAAAACTTTTAAATTTATAAACCACTCACAGACTCAATTATTCTTATATAAACCAGGTCAATTCATTAGTATTGAATTGATGATTGAAGATAAGAAAATATTACGTAGTTATACTATTTCATCAACACCATCTAGGCCTCATACACTGTCAATTACGGTTAAACGAGTACCTGGTGGTGAAGTTTCTAACTGGCTTCATGACTTTTTTAATGTCGGAGATATTATCAATGCCAGAGGTCCAAATGGTGATTTTACTTGCTTTGATCATCCTGCCCAAAAAATGCTATTGATATCCGGTGGTAGTGGTATTACGCCCGTTATGTCAATGATGAAATGGCTTGCTGACACCTCATCAGAAGTTGATATTGTCTTTTTACATAATGCCAGAACACCTCACGATATAATATTTGCCAAAGAATTAGATTTAATTTCTGCCATGCACTCTAATATTGAGGTTGTTGTTGCAGTTTCAGAGAAATCATCTGATGGCTGGCAAGGCTTTACTGGTCGGATTTCACCGCAAATGATTGAAATGATTGCACCGGATTTTGCCGAACGCACAGTATACGTCTGCGGCCCAAATGAATATATGGAAGCAACTCAAGACATATTAGAATGGATGAAGTTTCCTATGGAAAATTATTATTCTGAAAGTTTTGGCGGCGCCCCAATAACAAGACAGTCTAACAACACTTCTTCTAACTACCAACCTTCAACTTATCAGGCAAAAGATAACCCTTCTGACTTATCCATTAAGCAGACTCAAAACAAAACTGACGTTCCAAAAGTTGCAAAACCCCAATCCAATGCTTCTAGTCAGGAAAATAAGCTTATCTTTAAGCAAAGTAATAAAGAAGTCTCTCATAATGGTTCAGACTACATTTTAGACATTGCCGAAGATAACCTGGTTGAAATTGCCAGTGCCTGTTTGCAAGGAAGTTGTGGAACCTGTCGTGTACGTAAACTAGAAGGTGAGGTTGACATGGCGTCCAGTTATTTAAGTGATGAGGAAGTCAAAGAAGGCTACATTCTAGCTTGCTGCTCCGTCCCTCTAGGAAAAGTGGTTATTGAAGCCTAAAATAAATATTGGTTCCAGTTCCCATGTGAGGAGACCTTTACACAAGTGAATTTAAACTGGGAACTAAACTTTTTAACAATGAATATAAGCCGCCATTTAATAATATTTTTCAAAATTTTGACTTCATAAGACTATACTTTTCTGGTAAAGTCAATTTATGACAAATTCAAAGCATTCAATACTATTGCTCTTACTTAAACCTGAGAACATCTATGTTTAGGTTGCGCCGTTATTTTTTGATCGTTGGTGGGGGAGCTTTTTTATGTTTTACTCTACTATTTACCTATGCATCCTATCTACATGATCGTAATAACCTTAAACATTTTGGGGAAAGAGAAAATATAACGCTTGCCGGTTATTTAAGCACTTTATTAATTGATACATTAAAAACCTACACTGCCAGAAACTTGCCATCAGAAAGAGCTCAATTACTTGAACAACCTGAAATTAAATTAATTGATCGCTTTCTTTCAGACTTTTCCGAAAAATACCCCATTTTAAAAGTAAAGGTTTTTGATTTACAGGGACAGACCATTTATTCGACGGTCAAGAAAGAAGTTGGTGTTCAAAAAGGAATGAACACCGGTTTAAAATCAGCTGCAATTGATAGTCGTCCCCATAGTGAAATGGCATTCAAAGATGAAATTACCTCTTTATCCGGTAGTTTGTTTAAACGTGCGATTGTTGAAACATACATTCCCGTTTTATCAGAAGATAATAAAGTCATTGCTGTTTTTGAATTATATTCTGATGTCACCGAACTGGTAACTAAATCCAATCAAGCCCTATTGATCTTTTTAATTCTACAATCTGTTGGTTACATCATCTTATTTATTTTGCTTTATATTGTTGTTAAACGTGCGGATAGCATGATTAAAAGCCAATATTATCAATTAAATGAAAGTCATGCATTACTAAAAGATGCAAAAGTTAATTTAGAAAAAACCGTTCAGGAACGCACCAATGAATTATCAGAGACAGTTAAACGATTAGAGTCAGAAATCGTTGAACGAAAAAATAAAGAAGAGAAAATTCACCACTTAGCTCATCATGATACATTGACCGGGTTATTTAATCGATTTAGCCTTGAAATCAAACTAGAACAAGCGATAGCCCAAAATACTCGTTCAAATAAACAACTGGCCATATTATTTATTGATCTAGATCGTTTTAAAATTATTAACGACACCTTAGGTCATAAAGCAGGCGATCATTTATTAGTTAAAGTATCTGAAAAATTAAAAGCCCTGTGCCAAAGACAAACCGATATTGTTGCCCGAATAGGTGGTGATGAATTCGTTATCGTTTTATCTGAATTAACCAGCCCTACTTTTGCTGCCTTAACGGGAACCGCACTTGTTCAAGTACTGAGTCTACCGGTTGAATATGGTAAGCATGAATTATTAACAAGTCCAAGTATTGGCATTGCCATTTATCCTGATGATGGTGAATCAATAGACACATTACTCAAAAATGCAGATACAGCCATGTATCATGTAAAAGAATCTGGTAGAGCTAATTTTCAATTTTATACACGTTCCATGAATAAATTAATTGAAGAAAAGATGCTATTAGAAAAAGAACTGAGAACAGCCATCAAAGAGAATAGTTTTGAACTTTATTATCAGCCTCAAATTTGTACTATTGAAAAGAGGATCTGTGGAGTAGAGGCCTTAATACGCTGGAACCATCCCACAATGGGTTTTATTTCTCCTGAACGTTTTATTTCAATAGCTGAAGAAAGTAAGTTGATATTAGATATTGGTACCTGGGTAATTGATCAGGCTTTTCGCCAGATCATTTCATGGAATACCCAAGGTTATAAAGATATAAGGATGGCAATCAACGTTTCAGCTAAACAGTTAGAATCATCTAGCTTTGTATCTAATATAGAGCATAAATTAAAACAATACCAAGTTAAGCCTGATTTAATTGAGTTAGAGGTTACCGAGTCTTCAGCCATGGTAAACCCTGAAGAAGCCATATCTAAGCTACAAGAAATAAGAGATTTAGGTATAGAATTGGCAATTGATGATTTTGGAACCGGTCACTCATCTTTATCTTATATACAAAAGTTACCGATTAATAATTTAAAACTGGATCGTTCCTTTGTTATGGATGTAGAGCACAATAAAAATAATGCATCTATCTGTCTGGCAACGATTTCACTTGCACATAGCCTGGGCTTCAAAGTCGTTGCAGAGGGGGTTGAAAATAAGCTTCAATCTCAATACCTGCAAGACATTAATTGTGACATATTGCAGGGGTTTTATTTTAGCAAACCCAAACCAGCACAGGAACTTGAAAAACTTCTTAATGAAGATATTTCAAATTTATTAGAAACTGATACTTGATACTTTTGACTGTGCTAATTAGTATCAACGTCTCATGTTTCCTGATTCAATGTGCTTATTCATTTCCTCATATAAATGATTGACATAAGCTTGTAAACTAATAAACTTAATTCCGTGTTTAGCTTCGTAGCTTTCTCGTTTTTCTTGTAGTAATGATTTTTCATAACCTGAAAATGACTGATAAACAGTACTTAGATATGCGTTCTTAGTCATAATAAACACCTAAATATAGCAAATAATAAAGTTTTAAAATGAATTTATTTAATTATTATTAACTAGAGCAAATCACATACCAATTTTTATATAATTAGCCTTTATTTTTTACATGCTTAAGAAATCAATAGTTTAGAAAATCAAGCAATGACAAATATTTTTTTAAATTATAAAACGGCAACCTAATGACAAATTTTTGCCACTTGCCATAACCCTAAATTACCTATTTAACCGTATTACAAAAGCAAATGAAAAACACAAATATCATACTAGGTGTTGATACTGGCGGCACATTTACCGACTTTGTTTTGTACCAAAACCAGCAAATTAGATTACATAAATTATTATCAACACCACATGCACCTGAAGAAGCGATTTTACAGGGTATAAAGGATCTTGATTTAGAAAACAAACTGGAAAATTTGAGCATAGTTCATGGCTCAACCGTAGCTACTAATGCCGTTTTAGAAAGAAAAGGAGTGGCGACTGTTTATATTGCAAATAAAGGATTAGCCGATATATTAACCATTGGTCGACAAAATAGAAAAGAACTCTATAATCTAACCCCAATACCTGTACCACCTCCTGTACCAAAATCGCATTGTTTAGAAATTGATGTTCGCCTGGATTATCGGGGTCAACATATCAATACATTAACGACAGATAAACTGCAAAAACTGGCTCAAGAAACCTACAAACTGAAACCACAGGCTATCGCCATTAATCTTCTCTATTCCTATACTAATGCTGAAGATGAAATACGAATCAAAGATTATCTTGAAAATTATTTCCATAAAAGAAATCAGACTATATTCATTGCTTGTTCGTCTGAAGTGTTGCCCGAATATAAAGAATATGAACGAGGTATTTCAACCTGGATAAATGCCTGGGTCGGACCAAAAGTTTCAAGCTATCTGCAACGTTTAAAAAAAGGTGTTCAACAGGCCAAACTGACAGTGATGCAAAGCTCCGGTGGTACGATGAGCATAGATTATGCAGCTAAACATGCAGTTCGCATGCTGCTTTCTGGCCCTGCAGGTGGTTTAGCTGCAGCTCAATTTATTTTAAGTCATCATCTAAATGATAAAGAAATTCTAACCTTTGATATGGGTGGCACATCAACTGATGTTGCATTGGTTGGCTGCCAATTAACGCTAACCAATCGAGGTAAAATTGGAGATTATCCTGTTTCTGTGCCAATGGTTGAAATGCATACTATTGGTGCTGGTGGTGGTTCTATTGCCTATGTTGACAGCGGCGGTTTACTACAGGTTGGCCCTCAATCTGCTGGTGCAAGCCCCGGACCGGCCTGCTATAACCAGGGTGGTACACAAGCCACCGTTACTGATGCTAATTTGGTTTTAGGTCGGATATTAGCCGATCATTTTCTGGGTGGAAAAATGCAATTATTACCAGAAAAATCAGAACAGGCGATTGACGAGTTAGCACAACAACTAAAATTAACGCGGTTTGAAACAGCACAGGGTATTATTGATATTGCTAATGAGCACATGACTCGAGCATTGCGAGTCATGTCTGTCAATAAAGGTATTAACCCAGCGCAATTAGTATTAATGCCATTTGGTGGCGCAGGCGCGTTACATGTCTGCGCTCTGGCCGAAAATTTAAATATGAAAAGCGCCATTATACCTGCACATTCAGGTGTTTTGTCAGCTTTTGGAATGCTGGTTGCCCCTTCATCCAGAGATCTGTCTAAAACCTATCAAGTATTACTTGATGGCAATCAATCCGTATTAGAGCAACCGGTTTCATCCATTTTAAATAACTTAAAACAACAGGGAGTGGATGAATTATTTGCAGAAGGTCATCATAAAAATACAATTAATTCTAGCTATGTCTTAGATTGTCGTTACCAGGGGCAATCCTATACCTTAGGAATTAGCCTCACAGAACGTGAAATTGAATCTAAACAATATATTGAAAGCATTATCAAACGATTTCATCAGGAACATAGACTACGTTATGGCATTGAACATGACTTAATTGTGGAGCTGGTTACCTGTCGCGTGCATGTTTATAGTAAACATTCAGAATTTAAATTAAATTTTGATTTATCTAATGATAATAATAGTTCGGCAAAAAGTCAGGCTAATTCTGATGATATAGCAATCTATATAAGAGATAAGTTAAATACGGAACAAATAATTAATGGCCCAGCTTTAATTATTGAAACAGTAGCCACAACCTATTTAGAAAAGCATTGGACTTGCCAGAAGGATAAACACGGGCATTTACATTTAAAGAAGATATCATAGGCTGTTATGAAAGCTCATTCGCATCCTGTTTAAACTTAATAATATGCCGTCTTTGCTTTTTAGTGGGGCGTTTCGCAGGACCTATATTCGCGTATTGAGCTTTACGCTGACTTTTAAATATTTCACGTTTTTCAATACTTTCATCTGTTTCCGTATACAATGCTTGAGCTATCGTTGCAGAACCTCTTTTATCGGATAAAGCATCTACAATTACTGTTTGTTCAATTCCTTCTTTTTTAATTCGTACGCTGTGCCCCACTTCCACAGTTTTGCCAGCCTTAACACGTGCATCATTCAAATGAACTTTGCCCCCTTTGATAGCTTCTGTAGCAAGATTACGGGTTTTATAAAAACGTGCTGCCCATAGCCACTTATCTAATCGATACTTTTTATCTTCTGTCATCATATGTATGAAAAATGGGTCGGAGTAAATTAAGGTAAGTTATAATATACCCCATTCACACTTTATTAAATACCGACATATAATGTTTATTCTGAAGAATATTGACCCCGCCCCCGTATAAATCAAAAAACAAAAAAATTAAGTGAATTATTAATTGCATTAACTAATAAAATACAGTATAGTTTTGCGCTCTTAAATTTTAACCATTCTATATTAAGGAAGTGATTATATGCCTGCAGTTAAGGTAAAAGAAAACGAACCATTTGATATTGCTTTACGCCGTTTTAAGCGTTCATGTGAAAAAGCGGGTGTTTTATCAGAAGTAAGACGTCGTGAATACTACGAAAAGCCAACGGCTGTTCGTAAACGTAAATCAGCAGCAGCTGTTAAACGTTGGCAGAAAAAACAAAATAGAGATGTAACTCGTCGCAGACGTATGTACTAACTAATTTAGTATTAATCTCAAAATCCATTTTTATCGATACTTAAAACTTAAACTACGGCACTGCCATGTCTTCGGAAATAAAAGATAAGCTAACCCAGGAAATGAAATCTGCAATGAAAAGTAAGCAGAAAGAAAGACTGGGTGTTATCCGTGCTTTACTGGCTGCCGTCAAGCAAAAAGAAGTTGATGAGCGGATAGAAGTTGATGATAGTATGTTATTAGCCATACTGGATAAACAACTTAAACAACGCAAAGAGTCCGCTAAAATCTATCGTGAAGCCAGTCGTGATGAATTGGCTGAAAATGAAGAATTTGAAATCACTGTGATTCAGGACTTTTTACCCCAGGCCCTCACAGAAGAAGAAATTTCAGCTATTATCAGCGAAGCCATTAATTCTACGGGTGCAAGCTCAATGAAAGACATGGGCAAGGTAATGGCTCAAATAAAACCTCAAATTCAAGGCAAAGCTGATATGGGTGAAGTCAGCAAGTCAATCAAATCTCAATTATCATAAGTTAATTACGCAATCATTTGTGGCTTCCCATATTGATCGGACATTTATCGATACCCTGCTAGCCCGCACAGATATTGTTGAACTGATAAACTCCCGAGTTACACTCAAAAAGAAAGGCAATAATTACCTTGCCTGCTGCCCTTTTCATGGTGAAAAAACACCCTCCTTTAACGTTAGTGCCAGTAAACAGTTTTATCATTGCTTCGGCTGTGGTGTAAACGGCAATGCGATTAATTTTTTACGCGAATATGAACACCTTGAATTTATTGATGCGGTTGAGGAATTAGCAGAACGGGCAGGACTTGAAGTTCCAAAAACCATTATTAATCAGCAGCAAAACCTGGCTAAGAAGCATTCATTATTTCAATTAATGGAATTTGCTAACGATTTTTATCAAATCAAACTGGACGAACAACTAAAAAACCAGCAATCCGAACTAAGCCAATATATCAATCAAAGAGGCTTATCTGCAGAAATTATTAAAACTTTTGCAATTGGTTATAGTCCGAATAATTGGGATAGCATTAATACTTTATTATCCCAGCATAAAGCAACTCAGCAAGATAAGCTGGACACCGGTCTTGTTATCCACAACGAAGATAAAAACAAAGTTTATGATCGCTTTCGTCATCGACTGATGTTTCCGATCAGAGACAGGCGTGGAAAAACAATTGGTTTTGGCGGACGTATCATTAATAGCGATGATAAGCAGGCCAAGTATATTAACTCACCGGAAACACCCTTATTTCATAAAGGTGGTGAACTTTACGGCTTATATGAACTGAATCAATCCGTTAGGAACATAGAGAAAGTCTTAGTCGTTGAAGGTTATATGGACGTTGTTTCACTAGCTCAACATGGCGTTCCATACGCTGTTGCAACGCTTGGAACTGCAACCAGTGAACAGCACATTGAAAAACTATTTAGACTCACAAAAGAAATTATATTTTGTTTTGATGGCGACAGAGCTGGTAAAGATGCCGCCTGGAAAGCAATGTCAACGACCTTGCCAATTATTCAACCAGATAAAAATATTAAATTCATATTTTTAGAACAAGGCGAAGATCCTGACTCTATTATAAGAAAGGTGCATAAATCAGGATTTGAAGCTCGACTTGAGAATGCAATGCCCTTATCTGAATTTCTTTTTTCTTCATTACAAGAGCAAGTCGATTTTGAACATGCTGATGGACGCTCACAATTTATTGATTTAGCCAAGGGATATCTGCAAAAAATACCGGTAAATAGTAGTTTTTATGTATTGATGAAAGACAAGCTAGCTAAGATGACTGGTATTAATTTACAGGAAATTTCAAAACTCATTGATCAGCAACAAACAGCAAATTCAACCCAGGCTGTTCAACAAACAAATATCCAGGTACGAAGAGTAGCTAAACAGCCATTATTATCACCCGTATTTAAGGCGATTAGCTATTTATTAAACTTTCCTGATCTGGCTAAACGAGTGATATATCCAGATAATTACTGGTTTCAATATCATGCATCTCAAGCAAACAAATTAGAAGGTTTGCAACTTTTTATCCGCCTGCTTGATCTTTTTCAATATGACCCCACCTTGACAACTGCGCGGTTAATTAGCATCTGGGATAACAATAGTGAGAAAGAACAGTTACAAAAATTAATTATTATGCCTTTATTAATTCAAGATAAAGCCGCTATAACACAAGAATTTGATGAAATCCTAAAAATAATTTTACATACAAAGCGTAAGATAAGAATTGAACAATTACAGTTTATTCAAAACACTCAAGGATTAGGGCAGCATGAAAGTGAAGAATATAAATATTTGATTCATTCTCATTGAATGATTACAGAATAAAAATTATATGCTATAATATCGAGTTCCCTTCACCCCTTTTTGTTATCAATTTCAAATCGGGTTGATTGGCCTTGTACCCGTGATATTTGAAAATGCAGCGAGGCTTTTCAAAGATTATGAGTATAGCAATACTTTTGATTTTAATTAACCTTACATAACAAACGAGTCATTAGCATTTCATGGAAAAAGCATCTCAAGAATCACAAATCAAAATTTTAATCGCACGTGGTAAAGAACAGGGCTACTTAACCTATTCTGAGGTAAACGATCACTTACCTAATAACCTCGTAGAACCGGAACAATTAGAAGACATTATTTCCATGATCAATGATATGGGAATTAAAGTCTATGAAACAGCACCTGATGCTGATGATTTAATGGTTGATGAAGATAATGCGACTGACGAAGTTGCAGCCGAAGAAGCTGCTGCAGCGCTTGCAACTATTGAAACTGAATTAGGCAGAACAACTGATCCGGTACGTATGTACATGCGTGAAATGGGCACCGTTGAATTATTGACACGTGAAGGTGAAATAGAGATTGCCAAGCGAATTGAAGAAGGTATGTGCCAGATGTATTTAGCACTTGCAACCTTTCCGGCAACCATCGAAACACTTCTTGATCTTTTCGAACAAGTAGAAAATGATGAAATTCGTGTTACTGATATTTTATCAGGCTCTGGCTTTGCCTTAACTGATGAAGATGTTCGTATTGCTTCAGAAAATGCAGAAACTGAAGGTTCCGATGACCTAGGCCTTGGTAAAGAAGGCCCTGATATGGAAATGATCCATCAACATTTTAAAATCTTAAAATGCCTACAGGACAAAATTAGCAAAAATAGAACAGAAGATAACTTTGACAGTGAGTATTGTCAGCAAATCCGTATGGAGCTTGCTGAAGAATTCATGAAACTTAAGCTGGCCCCAAAGCTAAATATTAAATTAATTCAATCTTTAAAAAGTGTTATTAACGATATTCGCCACCACGAGAGAACAATACTCGATATTTGTGTCGAACAGGCTCATATGCCAAGAAAAGACTTTATTACTTCATTCCCCGATAATGAAACTGATTTAACCTGGTTAGAAAAACATATTTCTGATGATAAAGAATATTCATCTGTTCTTAAGGAAAATGAAGATAGAATTATACGAGCTCAACATAAGTTGATTGAACTTGAAAAATCAACCAGCATGAAAATTGGCGTTCTTAAAGATATTAACCGTAAAATGTCCACTGGCGAAGCTAAAGCCAGACGCGCTAAGAAAGATATGGTTGAAGCCAACCTTAGACTGGTTATCTCAATTGCTAAGAAATATACCAACCGTGGTTTACAGTTCCTTGATTTAATTCAGGAAGGTAACATTGGTTTAATGAAAGCGGTTGATAAGTTTGAATATCGCCGTGGCTACAAGTTTTCTACTTATGCTACCTGGTGGATTCGACAGGCAATTACCCGCTCTATTGCAGATCAGGCCAGAACGATACGTATTCCAGTACACATGATTGAAACTATTAACAAGTTAAATCGTGTCTCACGCCAAATTCTTCAGGAAAAAGGCCGGGAAGCAACACCAGAAGAACTGGCAGAAAAAATGGAAATGCCTGAAGATAAAGTAAGACGCGTATTAAAAATATCTAAAGAACCGATATCGATGGAAACACCGATTGGAGATGATGATGATTCACATCTTGGTGATTTTATTGAAGATAAAAATATACGCTCGCCTATTCAGGCTGCAACTGCTGAAGGCTTAAGTGAAACCACACAATCTATTTTAGAAAGCTTAACAGCCAGAGAATCTAAAGTGTTAAGAATGCGTTTTGGTATTAATATGAATACCGACCATACGCTTGAAGAAGTTGGCAAACAGTTTGATGTAACACGTGAACGTATTCGCCAGATCGAAGCAAAAGCACTAAGAAAATTGCGCCACCCTTCCCGGTCAGATATTTTACGTAGCTTTATGTCAGAGGAAGATTAAAAATTTATTCACAAAATAAATTTTACTCGTTATAATAGCGCTTCTTTTTCGGGCCTGTAGCTCAGTTGGTTAGAGCATCCGACTCATAATCGGCAGGTCGAGTGTTCGAGTCACTCCAGGCCCACCATCTTTTCCATGTAATTCATGGAGTTACCTAATTTTTACGTCAGACCTATAGACTTTTAGTCGGCGGGTCTTCATTGGGTTCGTGTATCAATTTGGATTTTGCTAAGGTCTTTGTCTGAGGCGTGCTCCATTGCAGTCATTGCA